>NZ_JBSGBK010000094.1:0-31686 GCF_053601215.1 Amycolatopsis sp. NPDC004772 | reverse complement strand
GGGGTGGCCCCCCCCCCCCCCCCCACCGCGCGGCTTACCCTGAACCGGTGGAAAGGCGGCCTGTGTGAGCGAGAGCGTCGGCGAACGCCTGCGTGAGCTGCGCACCGAACGCGGGCTCACGCAGCGCGAACTCGCCGGGCCGCAGTACTCGGCGGCGTACGTGTCGTCGGTCGAGACCGGCGCGCGGACGCCGTCGGGCGACGCGCTGCGGTTCTTCGCCCAGCAGCTCGGCATCGACCCCGACGAGCTGCTGGGCGGCCGGTCCCCGCGAGAGCTGATCGAGCTGGACCTCGAGCTGATCGAGACCGCGGAACGGTTCCTGGCCGGCGACGCCCGCCGCGCGACCCCGCGGATGCAGCGGATCCGGCGCCGGGCCGAGCGCCTGGACCGGCCACGGCAGGCCGGGATCGCGCTGCTGTGGCTGGCCGGGTATTCGACCGGCGACGTCCGCACGAAGTACGTCTCGGACGCCGAAACGGCGCTCTCGGGTGAGCCGCCGCCGGTGCGGGCGATGGTCGTCCCGCTGCGCGCGGCCGTGCTGACCGGCTGGGGCGAGGTGCAGTATTCGGTGCACCTGCTCGAAACCTGCCACGCCGAGCTGCTGCGGGACGGCTACCCGCAGCCGTCGATGCTGCTGACGCTGCGGGCCTGTCTGGCCGAGCGGCACCTGCGCCAGGGCGACCTGGAACGGGCCGCCGAGTACGCCGACTCCGCGCTGCGGCTCACCCGGGGCAGCCCGGCGGTGCTCGCCGAACTGACCCGCAGCCACGTCGAGGTCTGCCGCAGCCACCTGGCGGCGGACCGGTTCGCCGACGCCGCCGCCTCGGTCGCCGCGGCTCACGACCTGATGCAGGAACGGGCGCTGCACCCGGCGATGGCGTACTGCCTGCTGGCCCGGGCCCGGGTGCGCGGCCGGTCGGGTGACGTCGAAGGGGCGCTGGCCGACCTCGCGGCGGCCCGGGAGACGGCCTGGCCGGACGACGTCCCGGCGATCACGGTCGAGCTCGCCGGGGAGTACCTCGCGGCGGGCCGGCTCGAGACGGCGGCGGCCCTGCTCGACCAGATCCGGCCGGTGGTCGTGGCGGGCACGCCGCTGGCCGCGGAGCTGCGGCTCCAGCTCGGCTCGCTGGCCAGGGCCCGCGGGGACGCCCGGCGCGCGGCCGAGGACCTGCGGGCCGCCGTCGAGCTCGCCACCGGGCTGGGCGCGCGCGGGGTGCTCGTGCGCGCGCTGCGGCCGTTGAGCGAACTGCTCGGCGAGACCGGGAAGCAGACCGAGGCGGCGGATGTGCTGCGGAACGGCCTGCTCGCGCTGGGTGCGGAGGACGGGTAACCGTTTTCTAAGCGGTACTAACGAATCCCGATGATCGAGATCGTCCGGCGTTCGGATGGTGTCGCCGACAATCCCTACGAAAGTCGTTCCGACGCGGAACGCGGCGAGAATCCCCTGTTGCAGCGGGGTTTGTACGAATTGATTCGATAATCCGGAACGCGCCGTTGGTCCGTTCGGCGCATTGACGCCCCGATCCGCTGATCCTTTACTCGGATGCGTCCGGACGCATACCTCCTGTTAGCACGCCGGACACGTCTCCCCTTTCCCTTACCGGACCTCGATTCTGCCTTCATGGAAGGAAGACCTCGATGACCCATCGTGGGTTCAGCACGGGCTTGGCGGCCGCCGCCGGGCTCGCCATGACGCTCGCGTTACCGGTGACCCCGGCGAGCGCAGCGCCCCAAGCACAGCCCGCCGCTCCGGAAGCGGCCGCCGCCCGCGCCGCCGACCAGGCGGCCGCCAGCGGTCTCGACGCCCTGCGCCGCGGCCCGGCCGAATCGTTCCAGCGCGTCGGCCTGACCGCCGGCGGCGGTGGCCTCTTCTACGGCGCCTACCAGCGCACCTACCAGGGCCTGCGGGTCGTGGGCGGGGACGCGGTGGTCGTCGCCGACGGCGCCGGCCGCGTCCGCGGCACCAGCGCCGCGGAGACCGCGGCCATCACCGTCGGGACACAGGCACTGGTCGACGCGGCCAAGGCCGCCACCACCGCGCGCGCTCAACTGCCCACTGTGGACAGTGTGAGCACGCCGGAGAAGGTGGTGCTGGCCGGGGCGAGCCCGAAGCTGGCCTACGAGGTCGTCGTCGCCGGGCGCACCGCCACGGCGCCGAGCAACCTGCACGTGTTCGTCGACGCGGCGACCGGTGCGGTGCTCGACAAGCGGGACGACGTGAAGACGTTCGCTTCCGGCGCGCGCACGCAGGCCCAGCCGTCGACGGTCAACGTGGCCGGCACCGGCAACAGCTACTACGTCGGCAACGTCTCCATCGACACGACGCAGTCCGGCAGCACCTACACCCTGCGCGACCCGGGCCGCACCGGCATCAGCTGCGGCCGCGAGGGTGGCTCCGTCTACAGTGGACCGGACAACAACTGGGGCAACGGCTCCGGCACGGACCTCGAGACCGGCTGCGTCGACGTCCTCTACAGCGTCCAGACCGAGTGGAAGATGCTCGCCGACTGGCTCGGCCGCAACGGCATCAACGGCAGCGGCACCGGCTACCCGGCGTCCGTCGGCCTCAACGACGTCAACGCCTACTGGAACGGTTCCTCGACGCACTTCGGCCACTCGCAGGACAACCAGCGCCAGGCCACCTCGATGGACGTCGTCGGCCACGAGTTCGGGCACGGCATCTTCCAGTTCACCCCGGGCGGTGCCGGTTCCGGCAACGAGAACGGCGGCATGAACGAGTCGACCGGTGACATCTTCGGCGCGCTGACCGAGGCGTACGCGAACAACGCCAAGGACACGCCGGACTACGAGGTCGGCGAGGGCGTCAACCTGGTCGGCCAGGGCCCGATCCGCTACATGTACCAGCCGTCGAAGGCGGGCGACCCGAACTGCTACTCGTCGTCGATCCCGAGCACCGAGGTGCACGCGGCGGCCGGCCCCCAGAACCACTGGTTCTACCTGCTGGCCGAGGGCTCGAACCCGGGTGGCGGCAAGCCGGCCAGCCCGACCTGCAACAACTCGTCGGTCACCGGTCTGGGCATCCAGAAGGCCGGCAAGATCTTCTACAACGGCCTGCTGAAGAAGACCTCGTCGTGGAACCACAAGGCCGCCCGCAAGGCGACCCTCGAAGCCGCGATCGCGCTCTTCCCGGGCAGCTGCGTCGAGTACAACACCACCAAGGCCGCGTGGGACGCCATCTCCGTGACCGCCGCGAGCGGTGAGCCGACCTCGTGCAGCGGCGGCGGGCCGGACTTCTCGGTCGCGCTGAACCCGGCCTCGGGTTCGGTCCAGCCGGGCGCCTCGGCGACCACCACGATCAGCACCGCGATCACCTCCGGCGCGGCCCAGTCGATCACGCTGTCCGCCTCCGGCCTGCCCGCCGGCGCGACCGCGACGTTCAACCCGGCCACGATCCAGTCGGGTGGCTCCTCGACGCTGACCATCGCGACGTCCGCGTCGACCGCGACCGGCAGCTACCCCGTCACCATCACCGCCGACGGGGCCAGCACCGACCACACCGCGACCTACACGCTGTCCGTCGGCACCACCGGCTCGTGCGCCGCGGTGACCAACTCGACCCGCTTGAACATCCCGGACTACCCGGCGAGCGCGGTCAACAGCACCAACACCGTCAGCGGCTGTGCCCGCAACGCGTCGAGCACCACCAAGGTCGAGGTGCACATCACCCACACCTACCGCGGTGACCTGGTCCTCGACCTGGTCGCGCCGGACGGCACGGCGTACCGGCTGAAGAACTCCAGCAGCGACTCCGCCGACAACATCGACACCACCTACACCGTGAACGCTTCTTCGGAAGCCGCGAACGGCGCGTGGCAGCTCCGCATCCGAGACGTCGGCCCCGCCGACACCGGTTACCTGTCCTCCTGGACGTTGACCGTGTAGCACGCCCCACCCCGTGAAGGCCGCACCCGCCAGGTGCGGCCTTCACGGCCGTTCTCCCCAACCCCCACCGAAGGAATTCACCGCCATGAAGTGGAAGACACGACTCGGCGCCGGGGTCACCGCCCTGGCGACCGTGCTGGGCGTCGCAGCCGCGCCCGCGGCCACCGCCGCGCCCGCCACGGCGCTCGCCGCGCCGGACATCTCGCTGGCCAACATCAAGACCCACCTCAACCAGCTGCAGACCATCGCCAACAACAACGGCGGCACGCGCTCGCCGCGGGGCGGCGGGTACGCGGCCTCGGTGTCCTATGTGGAAAACCTGCTGAAGAACGCCGGCTACACGACCACCCGGCAGACCTGCACCAGCTGCATCGGGCAGTCGCAGAACCTGATCGCCGAGTGGCCGCAGGGCGACGCGAGCCAGGTCATCATGCTCGGCGCGCACCTCGACAGCGTGAGCGCCGGCCCCGGCATCAACGACAACGGCTCGGGCAGCGCGTCGATCCTCGAGGTCGCGCTGACGCTGGCCCGCACGAACCCGGCGATGGCCAAGCGCGTCCGGTTCGGCTGGTGGGCCGACGAGGAGTCCGGCCTGGTCGGCTCCAAGTACTACGTCAACAACCTGCCGAGCAGCGAGCGCACGAAGATCAAGACCTACCTCAACTTCGACATGATCGGCTCGAAGAACTGGGGTTACTTCGTCTACGACGACGTCGCTTCGATCAAGGCCGTCTTCGACGAGTATTTCAGCTCCATCGGCATCCAGACCGAGGGCGACAGCGAAGGCGACGGCCGGTCCGACCACGCGTCCTTCAAGAGCGCGGGCATCCCGGTCGGCGGCCTGGCCACCGGCGCCGGCGACATCAAGAGCTCGGCGCAGGCCCAGAAGTGGGGCGGCACCGCGGGTTCGCCGTTCGACAACTGCTACCACCGCGCCTGCGACACGACGTCCAACATCCCGGACGCGCCGCTGGAGAAGAACAGCGACGCCATCGCCTACGCGCTGTGGAAGCTGGCCGTCGGCACGCCGCAGGGCAACGACTTCTCCGTGTCGCTGAACCCGACGTCGGGCACTGTCCAACCGGGACAGTCGCTGCAGGTCGCGGTCAGCACCGCGACGACGTCCGGCTCGGCGCAGTCGATCTCGCTGTCCGCTTCGGGCCTGCCCGCGGGCGCGACGGCGTCGTTCAGCCCGGCCACCGTGCAGTCGGGCGGCTCCTCGACGCTGACCATCACGACCACGTCGTCGACGCCGACCGGCACCTTCCCGGTCACGGTGACCGCGGACGGCGCGAACGCCGACCACACGGCGACGTTCTCCCTCGGCGTCGGCAGCTCCTCGTGTGCGCCGGTGACCAACTCGACGCGGCTGAACATCCCGGACTACCCGGGTGCCGCGGTGAACAGCCCCGCGAACGTGGCGGGCTGCGCGCGCAACGCGTCGAGCACCACCAAGGTCGAGGTGCACATCACCCACACCTACCGCGGTGACCTGGTCCTCGACCTCGTCGCCCCCGACGGCACCGCGTACCGGCTGAAGAACTCCAGCAGCGACTCCGCCGACAACATCGACACCACCTACACCGTGAACGCTTCTTCGGAAGCCGCCAACGGCGCGTGGCAGCTCCGCATCCGAGACGTCGGCCCCGCCGACACCGGTTACCTGTCCTCCTGGACGCTGACCGTCTGACCGGCCGCTCGGGGGCGTCCTCCGCGGGACGCCCCTGAGTTGTCTAGACCACCCGTTCGTAGGTAGTCACCGGTTCCCCGCGGCGCTTATGTTGGGCGGACACGCCGCGTCCACCCTTCACCGTCGATGGGAGCCGGGATGTCCGGTCGCTTGTTCGCAACCCTGCTGGCCACGGTGCTGGCCGTCCCGCTGTTCGTCTCGGCCCCCGCGCAGGGGGCGGTGCAGGCCGACACGTGCGCGGTGAAATCGCGGCCCGCCGGCAAGGTCCTGCAGGGGTACTGGGAGAACTGGGACGGCGCCGCCAACGGCGTCCACCCCGGGCTGGGCTGGATCCCGATCACCGACAGCCGGATGGCCCAGCACGGCTACAACGTCATCAACGCCGCCTTCCCGGTGATCCGGTCCGACGGGACCGTGTTGTGGGAGAACGGGATGGACGCCGGCGTCAAGGTGTCCACGCCGGCCGAGATGTGCGCGGCGAAGGCCGCGGGCGCGACGCTCCTGCTGTCCATCGGCGGGGCGGCCGCCGGCATCGACCTTTCGTCGTCGGCGGTGGCCGACCGGTTCGTCGCCACCGTCGTGCCGATCCTCAAGAAGTACAACTTCGACGGGATCGACATCGACATCGAAACCGGGCTGACCGGCAGCGGCAACATCAAGACGCTCTCGGCGTCGCAGAGCAACCTGATCCGGATCATCGACGGCGTGCTCGCGCAGATGCCGTCGAACTTCGGGCTGACGATGGCGCCGGAGACCGCGTACGTGACCGGCGGCAGCATCACCTACGGGTCCATTTGGGGCGCGTACCTGCCGATCATCAAGAAGTACGCGGACAACGGCCGCCTGTGGTGGCTGAACATGCAGTACTACAACGGATCCATGTACGGCTGCTCCGGCGATTCCTACCAGGCCGGGACCGTCCAGGGCTTCACCGTGCAGACGCAGTGCCTGAACAACGGCCTGGTCGTCCAGGGCACGACGATCCGCGTCCCCTACGACAAGCAGGTCCCGGGCCTGCCGGCCCAGCCGGGCGCGGGCGGCGGCTACATGGCCCCGAGCCTGGTCTCCCAGGCGTGGCGATCGGTGCCGGGCCTGAAGGGCCTGATGGACTGGTCGATCAACTGGGACGGCTCGAAGGGCTGGACGTTCGGCAACAACGTCAAGTCCCTGCAGGGCCGGTAGGTCAGGAGTCGCCCGCCGGGATCGGGTCGTTGTACTCCCCCGGCGGGCCGGCGTATTCGCGGCCGCCGGCGTCCGGGAAGGGCCACGGGTTCGGGACGCAGCCGTGCAACCCCAGCGTCTGCTGCTCCATCACCGGCGCCGGCTTGCCCGGGCCCGGGCACAGCTCGTGGCCCTGGCCGAGCCGGTGGCCGGTTTCGTGGGTGACCATGTACTGGCGGTAGACGTCGAGCGAAGCGCCGTAGTTCGGGACGGCGTTGGCCCAGCGGGCGACGTTGAGCACGACGTTGCTGCCGTTGCGGCAGGAGGTGTAGCTGTCCGGGGTGCCGCCGCACAGCCTGTCGCGGCTGGCCGGCGTGGCCAGGTAGAGGGTGAAGTCGGCGTCGTCCTGCGGGCCGACCTGCTGCAGCCGCCACTGGCCGCCGGCGGTCCAGCCGCGCGGGTCGCCGAGGATGGCGCGGATCTTCTTGGCGAACTCGCCGGGCCCGACGCCGTCGATGTCGGTCTCGATGGCGATCCGGTAGCGCATCAGCCGGCCCGACTTCCCGGCGACCTCGTCGCTGCCGGGGGTGAACATCCACTGGCCGGACCCGGTCCGCGGGAAGCTGATGGCGACCTCAACGGGCGGCGCGCTCTGCGTGACGGGTTCGCGCTCGGCCGGCGGCGGCGGGACCGAGGTGGCCTCGCCGATGGCGGTGAGAACCGGCCCCGCGGCGGGCGCGGCCACCGGCTGTCTTTCGCCACCGCACCCGCTCACCGCCAGGGCGAGCACGGCCACGGCCGCGGCTCGTCGAGCGGTTTTCGGCATGGGTCCTCCCGGGGTGCGCGGCTTCAGAAGGACATACGGCCGGTGGCCCGGAAAAGTTGCGGTGACCTGCAGTCGCGGAGCGTCACCGCAGCTCAGGGCCACGCATGTGACGACCGCCACAGCGCCCCAATGTGGCGTTCGGTGCATCCAACGCACCCAATGCGGCGTTCGGTGCATCCAACGCACCCAACGCGGCGTTCGGTGCATCCAACGCACCCAACGCGGCGTTCGGTGCATCCAACGCACCCAACGCGGCGCTCGGCGCGCCCAACGCACCCAATGCGGCGTTCGGTGCGCCCAACGCACCCAATGTGGCGTTCGGCGCGTCCTACGCACCCAACGCCACATTGGGGCGTTCGGGACTCAGCTCAGGAACTTGCGCAGTACCTCGGTGACCTGGCGGATCTCCGCCGTCCGGACGTTCTCCTGCTTCGTGTGCGCCAGGGTCGGGTTGCCCGGGCCGAAGTTCACCGCCGGCATGCCGCGCGCCGCGAAGCGGGCCACGTCCGTCCAGCCGAGCTTGGCCGCCGCGCGGCCGCCCGCCGCCGCCACCAGTTCCGCCGCCGCCGGGGCCGACAGGCCCGGCAGCGCTCCCGGCGACAGGTCCACAACGGACAGTTCGAACCCGGCGAACACCTCGCGCAGGTGCCGCTCGGCCGCCGCCGCGTCGCGGTCGGGGGCGAAGCGGTGGTTCACCGTCAGCACGGCCGCGTCCGGGACCACGTTGCCCGCGACGCCGCCGCTGACCGACGTCGCCTGGAGGCCTTCGCGGTAGGTCAGGCCGTCGATGTCGACGATCCGCGGCGTGTACTCCCCCAGCCGCCGCAGCGGCTCGGCCAGCGCGTGGATCGCGTTCTCGCCCATCCACGCCCGCGCGGTGTGCGCCCGCTTGCCCGAAAGCCGCAGCTCGACGCGCATGGTGCCCTGGCAGCCGGCCTCGATCACGCCGTTCGACGGCTCGCCGACGATCGCCAGGTCGCCGGCCAGCCATTCCGGCAGCTCCCGCTCGATCCGGCCCAAGCCGTTCTTGACCGCTTCGACCTCTTCGTTGTCGTAGAAGACGAAGGTGACGTCGTGCTTCGGCGAAGGCAGCGTCGCCGCCAGGTGCAGGAAGACCGCGTCGCCGCCCTTCATGTCGACCGTGCCGAGGCCGTGCAGGATCTCCTCGTCGCCGGAGCCTTCGCGCCGCGACGGGAGGTTGCCGTTCTCCGGCACGGTGTCCAGGTGCCCGGCGAGCACGACCCGCGACTCGCGGCCGAGGTTGGTCCGCGCGAGGACGGCGTCGCCGTTGCGGACGACCTCGAGGTGCGGGGCCTGCGTCCGCAGCGCGTCCTGGACCGCCGTCGCGATCTCCGCCTCGGCGCCGGACACGCTGAAGATGTCCACCAGCGCTGCGGTCAGGTCCACCGGATCGGCGTGCAGGTCGAGGCTCATGACCCGCACGCTACCGTGGGGGTGTGCGTAGGTTCGGAGTCGCCGTCGGCGGCGCGGTGCTGGTCCTGGTCCTTTCGGGCTGCGGGAAAGAGGCCGGTCCGACACCACCGCGCCAGGGCGGCGAGCCTGGTCCGGACGCGCTGCCGACCAAGCTCGACGCGCTGACCGTCGACCAGTGCTACGCGAGCCCGCGCACCCAGCTGCCGAAGGGCTGTGAGAAGTACGTCACCGAGGTCGGCAACGTGCCGGGCGCGGCCCGCAAGCGCGCGGACGACCGCGACCCGCAGCTGACCGCCGAGGCCGGCAAGCTGGACCAGGCGGTCGGGGAGTTCCGGAGCGCGGGCTGCACGACCGTCCCGGCCGCGGGCGGTCCGTGTTCGCAGGCGCTGGTCGACATCGCCGCCGCCCTTTCGGGCCTGAAGAAGCAGGTAGACGCGCGGCCCACGAGTGGTTGATCCGCGTCACTCGACTACCGTGTCGGGCGTGAGTGAGCAGAGCCCGAACCCCGAAACGACCGGCGCCAGCGGCGTCGGGCTGGCCACCGTCACGACCGACGGGACGGTCCTCGACACCTGGTACCCGCACCCCAAGCTGGTCGAGGGGGGCACCCCCGGCACCGAGCGCCTGAGCGCCGAAGAGGCCGCCGAAGTGCTCGGCGAGGCCGCCGCGGCGCTGCTCGGCCCGGACACCGACCGCGGCGTCGAGGTCGTCGCCGTGCGCACCACGATCGGCAAGCTGGCCGACGCGCCCGCGGACACCCACGACATGTATCTGCGGCTGCACCTGCTCTCGCACCGCCTGGTCCGGCCGCACGGCCAGAACCTGGACGGCATGTTCGGCCTGCTGGCCAACGTCGTCTGGACCAACCACGGCCCGTGCCCGGTCGAAGGCTTCGAGACCACCCGGCTGCGGTTGCGGGCCCGCGGTCCGGTGACCGTCTACAGCGTCGACAAGTTCCCGCGGATGGTCGACTACGTCCTGCCGTCGGGCGTCCGGATCGGTGACGCCGACCGGGTCCGGCTCGGCGCGCACCTGGCGTCCGGCACGACCGTGATGCACGAGGGTTTCGTCAACTTCAACGCCGGCACGCTCGGCGCGTCGATGGTCGAGGGCCGGATCTCGGCCGGTGTCGTGGTGGGCGACGGCTCGGACGTCGGCGGCGGCGCGTCGATCATGGGCACGCTGTCGGGCGGCGGCAAGGAGACGATCTCGCTGGGCGAGCGCTGCCTGATCGGCGCGAACGGCGGCGTCGGGATCTCGCTGGGCGACGACACGGTCGTCGAGGCGGGCCTGTACGTGACGGCGGGCACGAAGGTCGTCGTCGAGGGCAAGGTCGTCAAGGCCCGCGAGCTCAACGGCATCTCGGGCGCGGTGTTCCGCCGCAACTCGGGCACCGGCGCGGTCGAGGTCGTGCCGCGCACCGGCTCCGGCGTCGAGCTGAACGCGGCGCTGCACGCCAACGACTGAAGTCGATCGTTCACCTACTATTCATGAGGTGACCACCGAATCGTTGCGTCGCACCCCGGCCGAGCTGGGCTTGCCGGACGCGCCCGTCGAAGCGCGTCCGGCCGACCCGGCCGCCCACCACGTGCGGGCCAAGCTCGACCGCGAAATCCGCGCGCTGCTCGCGCACGAACCGGGCACGCGCTCGGGCGCCGATCCGGAGGACCTGCACCAGATGCGCGTCGCGCTGCGGCGGATGCGCAGCGTGCTGAAGCTGTCCGGCGAGCTGGTCGGCGACGGCGCCGAGCCGGTGCGCGCCGAGCTGGGCTGGCTGGGCCAGTCCCTCGGCGAGGTACGCGACTACGACGTGCTGATCGGGCACCTGCGCGAGGTCATCGCGGACTTCGAGGTCCGCGACCAGGCCCCCGGCCGCCGTCTCGTGTCGAAGTTCGTCACCGAGCGGGCCACCGCGAAGCGGCGCCTGACGCGGGCGCTGTCGAGTGCCCGGTATTCGACGTTGCTGCGCGAGGTGAGCCTGCTGACGCGGGCGGAGACCGTCGCGCCGTCTGACCGGCCGCACGACCTGATCGCGGGCTTGGCGAAGCCGCACCGGAAGCTGACGAAGGCGGTCGGTGCGCTGCCCGCGGACCCGCCGGACGACGACCTGCACGCGCTGCGCATCCACGGCAAGAAGCTCCGTTACGCGGCCGAGCTGGCCCAGACGTCGGCGAAGAAGAAGCAGGCGGCGAAGATCAAAAGGCTGCTGAAGGCGACGAAGGACTTCCAGACGGTGCTGGGCGACCACCAGGACGCGGTGCTCGCGGCCGAGAGGATGCGTTCGGTCCTGGAGTCGGCGGACGGCCCGATGGGCTTCGTCGCGGGCCGCATCGCCGAGCGCGAACTGGCCCGGCGAGCCGAGGCCCGCGCGACGTGGCGGAATTCCTGGGCGGCGGTCGACGCCGCCGCCAGGGCCCTCCACGCCTGACCGCGCCCCGCCCGCCAGCCCCAAGCTCGGCGAGCCGGCCCCTCAGGACATCGACCACACGTAACCGTCCGGGCGGATGAGCACCCGGCGGCCCGCCGAAGCCTCGTACGCCGCGTACGCGTGGCCGCCCTCGTCCACCAGGTCCGTTCCCGTCGCCGCGCTCCCCGGCGGCAGGATCCGGTACCCCGGCGTCTCGCCCTCGCCGAACAGCAGCTCGGTCGCGTGCGGGCCGCGGAACAGCTCGAACAGCCGCACGCGCTTGCCGTTCGCGGCCACCAGGGGCGCGTCCGGCGCCCGGTCGCCCGGTCGCAGCTCCCCGGTCCCGGCCGGGGACAGCGGGCCGCCCCGGTAGGTGATGTCGAGCTGCTGCGTGTCCTCCCCGCGCCGGTGGGCGTCCTCGTCGCCGTCGACGTACTTCTGCAGCAGGCCCGCCGACACCCCCAGCACCCGGGCCGCCACCGTGCGGCGCTCGATCTCGTAGCTGTCCAGCAGCTCCGGTGACCCGTCCGCGAGCTTCCAGCCGAGGTTGTAGCCGTCCTGGATCCCGGTGTTCAGGCCCTGCCCGCCCGTCGGCGGGTGGACGTGCGCCGCGTCGCCGGCCAGGAACACGCGGCCGTCGCGGAAGCTCGCCGCCAGCCGGATGTTCGGCCGCCACACCGTCGACCAGGCCAGGCCGGACAGCTTGACCGTGCCGCCGCTCAGCGCGTCGAGCCGGGCCTGGACCGCGGGCAGCGCCGTTTCGACGTCGGTCTCGCCGTCGCCGAGCGCGGCGCCGAACTGGAAGTGCGGCGTCCCCGGCAGCGGGCTGAACATCATGCCGCTCATCGGCTCGTCCGGCGTCGCGAACCAGTGGCCGAAGTTCCGGTCGAGGCCCTCGGCCACGACGTCGCCGAGCAGCATCCGGATGGACTCGTCGGTGGTGCCCTCGAACGCGATCCCCAGCGTCTTGCGCACGAAGCTCTTGCCGCCGTCGGCGCCGACCAGGTACTCCGCGCGGACCGTCTCCCCCGTGCTCAGGGTCGCCGTGACGCCGTCGTCGTCCTGCTCGAAGCCGGTCAGCGCGGTGTTCAGCTCGACGCGCACGCCGAACTCGGCCAGCCGGTCGCGCAGGATGCCCTCGGTCTGCGACTGGCCCAGGAACCAGCCGGTCGGATACGGCCGCGACGGCGTCGGCTCGACCGGGTCGAACATCATCCGCTCGCCGACCACCTCGCCGCCGAGGTGGATCTTCATCGGCATCGGGGCCATGCCCGCGGCCAGCACGGCGTCGAGCACCCCCAGGTCCTCGAACACCTCCAGCGTGCGCGGCTGCATCCCGTCGCCGCGCGAGCCGACGAAGTACGTCTCGGCCTTGTCGATGATCCGCACGGCGACGTCCCGCCGCGCCAGCTCGATGGCCAGCGTCAGCCCGGTCGGTCCCGCTCCGGCGATCAGCACCCGAGTGTCCATGTCACCCTCCCAGTGAATTCAAGTTCAGTGAATCTGGATTCAGAATGACGCTGCTAGCGTCCCGTGTCAAGGGAGGTGCCGATGACGGCGACGAGCCGCAAGGAAAAGGCCGCGGAGACCGAGGCCGCGCTCAAGGCCGCGGCCAAGCGCGTCTTCGCCCGGAAGGGCTACCTGAACACGAAGATCACCGACATCACCGCGGAGGCGGGCCGGGCCGCGGGGTCGTTCTACAACCACTTCGCGGGCAAGGAAGAGCTCCTGGAAGCGCTGATGGCCGACATCGCGGCCTCCGGCGACGAGAGCGCCGACAGCGAAGACCACCTGGCCGACTTCAGCGACCCCGCGGCCGTGCGCTGGCACGTCAAGCAGTACTGGGACTTCTACCGCGACAACGCGGCCACCATGCTGGCCCTCCGCCAGGCGGCGATGGTCAGCGAGTCGTTCGCGCGCACGGTGGCCCGGTTCGGCGCGTCCCAGGCGGCCGACCTCGACGACCACCTCGCGTACATCACCCGCGCCGGCATGCGCCTCCCGGCGGACCCGGACCGCTGCGGAATGCTGATCTACAACCTCGTCGACGCCTTCGCGGCGACGTGGCTGCACGACGCGCCGGCGGGCTGGACACCCCCGACCGACGAAGAGGCGATCGAACTGCTGACCCGGTTCGTCTACCGGGGCCTCACCGGCCGCGACTATTGAGTCAGCCGCTCCACGGCCGCGTCGATGCGCTCGTCCGTCGCGGTCAGCGCGACCCGGACGTGCTTGCCGCCCTTCGGGCCGTAGAACGTGCCGGGCGCGACCAGGATCCCGCGCTCGGCCAACCAGCCGACCGTGGCCGAGGCGTCCTCGTCGCGCGTGGCCCAGAGGTAGAGCCCCGCTTCGGAGTGGTCGATGCGGAACCCGTTGTCCAGCAACGCCTTCCGCAGCACCAGCCGGCGGCGGGCGTACCGCTCGCGCTGGACGCGCAGCGCCTCGTCATCGGACAGCGCGGCGACCATCGCCTCCTGGACCGGGCGCGGCACGATCATGCCCGCGTGCTTGCGCACTTCGAGCAGCTGCTTGATCAGGCGCGGGTCGCCGGTCAGGAAGCCGGCGCGGTAGCTGGCCAGGTTGGCCGACTTCGACAGCGAGTGCACCGCGATCAGGCCGTCGGTCCAGCCGCCGCAGACGTCCGGGTGCAGGATCGACCGGGGGTCGGATTCCCAGCCCAGGGCCAGGTAGCACTCGTCGGACACCACGACGACGTCGCGCTCGCGGGCCCACTCGACGACCTTGCGCAGGTGCTCCACCGGCAGCACCTGGCCGGTCGGGTTCGACGGCGAGTTCAGCCAGATCATCGCCGGCTTCTGCGGGCCGAGCGCGACCGTGCTGTCGGCGCGCAGGAACGACGCGCCCGCCAGCAGCACGCCGACCTCGTACGTCGGGTACGCCAGCTCCGGGATGACGACGAGGTCGCCGGGGCCGAAACCGAGCAGGCGCGGCAGCCAGGCCACGGCCTCCTTGGACCCGATCGTCGGCAGCACGGCGTCCGGCTCGATGCCGTCGACACCGTGCCGCCGCGAAAGCGCTCCCCGTGCGGCTTCCCGCAAAGCCGGGATGCCGTGGGTCGTCGGGTACCCGGGGATCTCCGAGACGGACGCGAGCGCCGCGCGGATGCCGTCCGGGACCGGGTCGACCGGCGTGCCGATGGAGAGGTCGACGACCCCACCGGGATGCGCCTGGGCCGTGGCCTTGACCGCGGCGAGCGAATCCCAGGGGAAGTCGGGCAGTGCGATCCGGTTCATTCGCCCTGCGGGGGCAGCGCCTTGATGAAGGCCGGGTCGTGCGCGGTCTTGCCCACCTTGGACGCGCCGCCGGGCGAACCCAGCTCGTCGAAGAAGTCGACGTTCGCCTTGGTGTAGTCCGACCAGTTGTCCGGGACGTCGTCCTCGTAGTAGATCGCCTCGACCGGGCAGACCGGCTCGCAGGCGCCGCAGTCGACGCACTCGTCCGGGTGGATGTACAGCATCCGCTCGCCCTCGTAGATGCAGTCCACGGGGCACTCGTCGATACACGCCTTGTCGAGCACGTCGACGCAGGGCTCGGCGATCACGTAGGTCACTGCGCACTCCTGCTTTTCTCTGCAAACAGCCAGTCCGTGCCGACATTACGCGGCGTCGGCACCCGTTCGGTTGGTGAGGCAAGCCTTAGCCATACCCCGGGTATGGAGCTCACCTCTCCCGGCGGCGCGGGGGCGGGGTCGCCCGGGCGTCACCGGTGATGACGAAGCGCGGTTTGGGCGCCTCGTCTGTGTCACTTTCGGGCTTCTTCTCCCCCACGGCTCGGTTGAACCCTTCGGCGATCTCGTCGACCAGCTTCTCGTTGTGCCGCTCGTCCTTGCGCTGGATACCCACGGTCACCTCCTGCCGAAATCCGCTCCCGCGACTTTCACCGCCTCCGTCACAATCTAGCGGTGAACGCCGCCGAGAAGCTCGAAATCACGTGCAGCAAAGCATGGCCGCCCCTGGTGGAGGATCCCCTGGGTGAGTGGCGCCTGCGCTGGGCGGACGGCTTCACCGGCCGCGCCAACAGCGCACTGGCCGTGGGCGACCCGGTTCGCCCGCTCGGAGACGCCCTGCGCGCGGTGTGTGATTTCGCCCACGATCGAGGGATCACCCCGATGGTGCAGGTGGTCCGCGACAGCCCGAACGAACACGCCATCGCCACGGCCGGCTGGCACCAGGCCACCGGCCACGGCGCCGGCCACGAGGTCGTGGTGCTCACCGTGCCGCTGGGGCGAGGGCCCGCCGGGCCAGGCGGGGAGCCCGCGCTCCTGGGAGTCAGGCTGGAGCCCGGGCCCGCCATGCCAGGCGCCGAGGTCGGCGGGGAGCCCGTGGTCCCGGGCGGCACTGTGGCCGAACGCCACATTGGGTGCGTTGGATGCACCGAACGCCACATTGGGTGCGTTGGACGCGCCGAACGCCACATTGGGTGCGTTGAATGCAGCGAGCAGCCCGCACCTCCCGCCCCCGTCGGCGACCACCCCGACCCGGCGATCCCGGCCGTCACCATCGGCGACGAACCCGCCCCCGGCTGGTGGACACTCGCCATGCGGCCCACCGAGGACTCCCCGGCCGCGCGCCAGGTCCTGAGCGGCGGGAAGATCGGCTACGGCGCCGCCCTGGTCGACGGGGTGCTCGCCGGGGTCGTCCGAGGGGCCCTGGTCGACGACTGGCTGCACGTCGGCCGCCTCGAAGTCGCCCCCGCCTTCCGCCGCCGCGGGCTGGCGTCCGCGCTGATGGGCGCGGTGCACGCGTGGGGCGTGGAACACGGGGCGGTCCACTCGGTGTTGCAGGTCGCGGAACGGAATTCGGGCGCGCTCGCGCTCTACGCGGGGCTCGGCTACGCCCCGCACCACAAATACCGGTACTGGGTGCCCGCACCCGGCTCGTGCGAGGATTCGACGTCGTGAAGATCGTGGTAGTGGTCGGCGGAGTGGGCGGGGCCCGCTTCCTGCTGGGTGTCAAGGCAGCGCTGGGCATGGCACCCGAGGGTGCCTCCGAGTCGGAGCACGAGGTGACGGCGCTGGTCAACACCGGCGACGACGTCTGGATGCACGGGCTGCGGATCTGTCCCGACCTGGACACCTGCATGTACACCCTGGGCGGCGGGATCGACTCCGAACGCGGCTGGGGGCACTCGGGCGAGACCTGGGTCGTCAAGGAGGAGCTGGCCGCCTACGGCGCCGACCCGGACTGGTTCGGGCTCGGCGACAAGGACATCGCCACCCACCTGATCCGGTCGCGGATGCTGCGCGCGGGCTACCCGCTCTCGGCCGTCACCGAGGCCCTGTGCGACCGCTGGCAGCCCGGCGTCCGGCTGCTGCCGATGTCCGACGACCGCGTCGAGACGCACGTCGTCATCGACGACCCGGAGCAGGACGGCCAGCAGAAGGCGATCCACTTCCAGGAGTGGTGGGTGCGCTACCGCGCCGAGCCGACGGCGCACTCGATCGTCGCCGTCGGCGCCGACGAGGCCAAGCCCGCCCCCGGCGTGCCGGAAGCGATCAAGGACGCCGACGCGGTGCTGTTCGCGCCGTCGAACCCGGTCGTGTCGGTCGGCACCGTGCTGGGCGTGCCCGGGGTGCGGGACGCGCTGCGCAAGACGTCCGCCCGCGTCGTCGGGGTGTCGCCGATCATCGGCGGCAAGGCGCTGCGCGGGATGGCCGACGCGTGCCTGACCGCGATCGGCGTCGAGACGTCCGCCGAGGCGGTGGGCCGGCACTACGGCTCCCGCGAGGACGGCGGCGTGCTCGACGGCTGGCTGATCGCGGAAGGCGAGACGGCCGACGTGCCGGGCGTGACCGTCCGCGACGTCCCGCTGCTGATGTCCGATGTGGACGCGACCGCGGCGATGGCCCGCGCCGCCCTCGAACTGGCTGGAGCCCCCGTTGAGTGACCACGCTGCCCCCAAGCTGGAGATCCTGCCCGTCGCCGGGCTGCCGGAGTTCCGCCCGGGCGACGACCTGACCGGCGCGATCGTCGCCGCCGCGCCCTGGCTGCGGTCGGGGGACGTCCTGGTCGTGACCAGCAAGATCGTCTCGAAGGCCGAGGGCAGGCTGGTGCGCGTGCCGTCGGACCCGGAGGCCCGCGACGCCGAACGCCGGAAGCTCGTCGAGCAGGAGGCCGTGCGGATCGTCGCGCGGATCGCCCGGACCGTGATCACCCAGAACCACCTGGGGATCGTGCAGGCGGCGTCCGGGATCGACGCGTCCAATGTGGCCGGTGACGAGGTCGCGCTGCTGCCCGCCGACCCGGACGCGTCGGCGCTGGCGCTGCGCAACGGGCTGCGGGAGCGGCTCGGCGTCGAGGTCGCCGTCGTCGTCACCGACACCATGGGGCGGGCCTGGCGGGTCGGGCAGACCGACGCCGCCATCGGGTCTTCGGGGCTGCGCGTGCTGCACGCCTACCGCGGGGAGGTCGACGGGCAGGGCAACGAGCTGGCCGTCACCGAGGTCGCGATCGCCGACGAGCTCGCCGCGGCCGCCGACCTGGTCAAGGGCAAGCTGGGCGGGACGCCGGTCGCGGTCGTCCGCGGGTTCTTCCCGGAGGACGACGGCTCGGCCGCGCGGGACCTGGTCCGCCCGCTGGAGGAGGACCTGTTCCGGCTGGGCGCCAACGAGGCCGTCGCGCAGGGACGGCGTGAGGCCGTCCCGGCCAGGCGTTCGGTGCGGCAGTTCGCGGACGAGCCGGTCTCCCCCGCCTCGATCCGGCGGGCGGTGGGGTCCGCGCTGACCGCGCCCGCGCCGCACCACACGCACCCGGTCCGGTTCGTCTGGCTGCGCGATTCCGGCGTCCGGAAGAAGCTGCTGGACGCGATGCGCGAGTCGTGGCAGGCCGACCTGTCCGGCGACGAGTTCACGCCGGAGCAGATCGCGAAGCGGCTCAGCCGGGGCGACATCCTGTACCGGGCACCCGAGATCGTCCTCCCGTTCCTGGTGCCGGACGGCGCGCACACCTACCGCGACGACCGCCGCAACGACTGCGAGAAGACGATGTTCACGGTAGCCGGCGGCGCCGCGGTCCAGGGCCTGCTGGTCGCGCTGGCGGCCGAGGGCCTGGGGTCGTGCTGGATCGGCTCGACGATCTTCGCCGCGGACGTCGTCCGCGAGGTCCTCGGTCTCGACGAGCGCTGGCAGCCGCTGGGCTCGGTCGCCGTGGGCGTGCCGCTCACCGAGCCGGAACCGCGTGGGCCGGCCCTGGCCGGGGAAGGACTGCTGGAGCTGTGAGCCTGCACGCGGACGCCGTCACGACGCTTTCGTCGTGGCGGCCTGCGGTCGCGTCCCAGGAGTCGCTGCGCCAGGCGTTCCTCGGGTTCCTGGCCGCGCGCGACGATTCGTGCCGGCGCTCCTGCGCGGCCGGGCACCTGACGGCGTCGGCGGTGGTCCTGGACCACACCGGCACGCGGGTGCTGCTGACGCTGCACCCACGGGTCGGCCGCTGGCTGCAGCTCGGCGGCCACTGCGAGCCGTCGGACGAATCGCTGGTCGGGGCGGCGCTGCGGGAGGCCACCGAGGAGTCCGGGATCGCCGGGCTGCGTCTCGTCGCGGAGCCGGTGCACCTGGACGTCCACCCGATCACGTGCTCGCTCGGGGTGCCGACCCGGCACTTCGACGTCCGCTTCGCGGTGCACGCGCCGGCCGGCGCGGAGCCGGTGCGCAGCGACGAGTCCGACGACCTCCGGTGGTGGCCGGCGGACGCGCTGCCGGAGGGGTCCGAAGATCTCGCCGATCTGGTGAAAGCGGCCGTTCCTGTCGGTGCCGGGCGATAGCCTGGTCCGCGGACAGGGAGGGACCACATGGCTACACAGTTCCCGGAGCGGGTGCACTACCACTCCGGCGGTGGCGGCGACACCGGCGTGTTCGGGTACATCGTGCTCGGGCTGATCGTCTTGGGCATCATCGTGTTCATCATCGCGGTGATCGTGCGGGTGTCGAAGATGCGCCGCGAAGAGGCGCTGAAGAAGAGCGGGCAATTCCCGGCTTTCCCGCCGCAGCAAGGGTTTGCGGCGCCTCCGCCGGGGTTTGCGGGCGGGGGTGCGGCGGCGCCGGGGTTTGCGTCCGGGGGTTCTGCGGCGCCAGGGTTTGCGCCCGCGGGCTCTGCGGCGCCGGGGTTTGCGCCCGCGGGTTCTGCGGCGCCGGGATTCGCGCCGCCGTCGCAGGGATTTGCGGCCGCGGGTTCTGCGCCGCCGTCGCAGGGGTTCGCCGCGCCGCAGCCGGGCTTCGCGCCGGCCCAGCAGCCGGGGTATCCGCCTTCGCCGCAGCAGGGTTTCCCGCAGCAGCCGGGGTATCCGCCGGCGCCGCAGCAGTACGCGCCGCAGGGGCCGTCGTTCCCGCAGCAGCAACAGCTGCCGGGGCCGGGAGCGGGTCCGCAGAGCTGGTGATCGTCCCCTTCGACAGCGGTTCGCCGGTCCCGCCGTACGAGCAGGTCCGGTCCGGGCTCGCGACGCGCATCAACAACCGGACCCTGGCCGTGGGCACCAAGCTGCCCACGGTCCGCCGCCTGGCGGCCGACCTGGGCATAGCGCCGAACACGGTGGCGAGGGCGTACCGCGAGCTGGAGGAGGCGGGCCTGATCGAAACCCGGGGCCGAGCCGGAAGCTTCGTCGCGGCGGCAGGCGACCAGTCCCGCCGCAAGGCCCAGCAGGCGGCGGCGGAGTACGCGAAGACGACCCGTAAGCTCGGCCTCGCCGACGCCGAGGCACTGTCGATCGTCCGCGCGGCACTCGACGAGGGGGAGAGCTGATGGTGAGCGTGCTGATGCTGCTGATCATCCTGGTGGTGCTCGGCGGCATCGTCGGAGTGGTGCTGCTCATCGTGAACTCGAACAAGCCGAAGCAGCCGCCGTACCCGCCGCAGTACCCGGGCTACCAGCAGCCGGGCTTCGGCGGGCCGCAGCAGGGCTACCCGGGCCAGCAGCCGCCGGGTTACCCGCCGCAGCAGGGCTTCGGTGGGCCGGGTTACCCGGGGCAGCAGCCGCCGGGATTCCCGGGCCAGCAGCCGCCGTACCCGCCACCGCCGGGTGGCTACCCTCCCCAGCAGTAGGCCGGAGCTTCGCGGCCGCACCAGCCCGGCGGGCACCTTTCGCGCGCCGGCGGGCCATGTCACCCACACGGGACCGAGCGCCCATCGCAGCCCTCTCCGCGACCACGGCCGCCCTCGCGCTGCAGCAGCGCACACCACCCAGACGGGACCGCGCGCCCCGCCCGCAACCCGCCTTGGCACCTCACTCGCGAAGCGCAGCGTGCCCGCACCAGCGCCCATCACCCACACGAGCCCCCGCAACCACCGCCGTCACATCGCGCGATAGTCCCGCAGCTCAATCCTCGGCCCGAACCGTGGCCGCGTGTGTCCCGCAGCCTCCAGGTACCGCACCACCCGCTGCCGCTGCGGCGCGTACGGCGCCAGCACCTCCGCCATCCCCACGTCGTCCAGCTTCGTGCCCAGCACCGCGTTCCCCACCATCGAAGGGATGTTGTAGTCGCCGAAGCTCACCGCGTCCGGGTCGCCCCAGGCGCGCTGGGCGATCTCCGCCGCCGTCCACACTCCGATGCCCGGGACCTGGCGCAGCCAATGCCTTCCCTCGAGCCCGCCCAGCTCCACCGCCCGCTCCAGGTGGCCCGCCACGCGCGCGGCGTTCACCAGGGCCGTCCGCCGCTTGATGTCGACGCCCGCTCGGTGCCAGTGCCAGTCCGGCAGTGTGCTCAACGTCGAGGGCGTCGGCGGCACGCGCAGCCGCTCCGGCGCCGGGCCCGGGGCGTGCGTGCCGAAGCGGCGGCACAGCTCCGCCCACGACCGGATCGCCTCCTTGCCCGCCACCTTCTGCTCCAGCACCGCGAGCACCAGCCAGTCCCACACCACCCCGGTCGCCCCCAGCCGCAGGCCCGGGTTCGCCCGCCGGGCCCGCGCGACGACGTCGTGGTGCGCGACGAAGCCCGAATCGTCGTCATTCGCCCCCAGCAACGCCGGCACGCCCGTGAGCAGCCGGTCCTTCGCCGGGCCCCAGGCCGCGGCCTCGATGCGGCCGTCGGGCAGCCGGCGCAACGCCAGGGTTCCCGGTCCGTCCGGCGTGTTCGACGCCAGCCAGGTGATGCCGCGCTCGTCCGTGAGGATGTTGAGCGACCCGCGGCCGCGCTTCAGCGGACCCAGGACCCGGCCCAGGTCGACTTCGAACGCGGGACGCCAGAACATCGGGCTACGCGTCGCTCGAGAAGCGGACGGATCCGTCGGGCAGGACGACGTCCGGCCACACGCGGGCGCCGTCCAGGAGCTCGCAGCCGGCTCCCACCGACACGCCGTCGCCCAGCACCACGCCGCGCAGCACGGCTCCGGCGCCGACGCGGGCGCCGTGGCCGAGCACCGAGCGCTCGACGATCGCGCCCTCGGAGACCGCCGCGCCGTCGAACAGCACCGAGCCGTCGATCTTCGCGCCCGAACCCACCACGGCCGCGACGCCGATCGTCGAACCGCCGGACAGCTGGGCGTCCTCGGCCACCGACGCGCCGTCGAGCACCAGGAAGTCACCGGGACGGCCGGGCAGCGCCGACGTCGGCGCCAGTCCGCGCACGAGGTCGGCCGAACCACGCACGAACGCCTCCGGCGTACCGACGTCCAGCCAGTAGGACTCGTCGACGAACCCCTGGATGTGCGCGCCCTGCTCCAGCAACTGCGGGAACGTCTCGCGCTCGACCGACACCCGCCGCCCGGTCGGGATGGCCTCGATCACCGGACGGCGGAAGACGTAGCAGCCGGCGTTGATCTGGTTGGTCGGCGGGTTCGGCGTCTTCTCGAGGAACGCCTGGACGCGCCCGGTCTCGTCGGTCGGCACCGAGCCGAACCGGCTGGGGTCCGGCACGCGCTGCAGGTGCAGTGTGACGTCGGCCTCGGATTCGCGGTGGATGCGCAGCTGCTCGCCGAGGTCCGAGCCGGAGATGATGTCGCCGTTGAAGACGATCACGTGGTCGGCGCGCAGCTTGTCGTAGACGTTCCGGATCGCGCCCGCGGTGTCGAGCGGCTCCTCCTCGACCACGTACTCCAGGTCCAGGCCGATGGCCTTGCCGTCGCCGAAGTACTCCTCGAACACCTCCGCCCGGTAGCTCGTGCCCAGCACGACGTGCCGGATGCCGGCCTCGCGGATGCGGGAGAACAGGTGGCTCAGGTAGGGCGTCCCGGCGGTCGGGAGCATCGGCTTCGGCGCCGACAGGGTCAGTGGACGCAGGCGGGTGCCCTTGCCCCCGACCAGCACGACGGCATCGACCTCAACCTCGGACGTCACGGAAATCTCCTCTTGTATCACGCACCGCTGAGCGACAAGCCGCGGGAAACCCTGACGGAGGTCGCCCGGAGGGCCTACCCTAGACAGGAAACAGGCGGGCCTTTCCCCAGAGGGCCCCGGGTCAGTCGGGAGGCCGAGGGGATGGACCCCCGCGATCGGGCGGACGCCCTGCTCGCACGAGCCCAGGCGCGCGGTGTGTTCGTCGTGACACCCGACAGCGCGACGTCACCGATGGACTCGGCGAACACCCAGCAGATCCCGCGCGCGCAGATCGACGGGCTCGACCGCAGCCGCGACCCCGACACGACCACGCAGCTGCCGGCGTCGCTGATCGAGGAGAACGACCACCCGCTGGCCGGCGCGGCGCCGACCCGCCGGATGGAAGTCCAGGGCGGCCGCCGTCCGCAGTCGACGACACCGCTGAGCACGCCGTCGCCGACGACGCCGATGTCCACGCCGCTGGCGCGCCGGCCCCAGGCCGAGCAGATCACGAGCCCGCTGAAGGAGCCCGATCCGGAGGACACCGGCCTGGTGCCGACGGTGACGCAGAACATCGGCAAGTCCGACCTTTCACGCCGGCTCGACGGGATCTAGCGGGTCTCGAGCTTCAGCCGCACCGCGAGGCCGAGCTTCACGGCGGCCAGCACCGGCTTCCAGGCGAGCCCCTGGTGCCGGTCGGCGAGGTAGCGGTAGGCGCTGGCGTGGTGCGCGGCCAGCATCTTCTTCGACGCCTGCGACGTCGAGTGCCCGCCTTCGTGCGTGACGCGCGAGGTCGGCGCGTAGACGTTCAGCCAGCCGGCCTTGGCGAGCCGGTCGCCGAGGTCGACGTCCTCGAAGTACATGAAGTAGCGCGTGTCGAAGCCGCCGACGGAGTCGAACGCCTCCCGGCGGAACAGCTGGCACGAGCCGGACAGCCAGCCCGAGACGCGCTCGGCCGGGGTGCCGGTCTCCTGCCGGTACTGCTTCGTCCAGGGGTTGCCGGGCCAGACCTTCGCGAAGAGGGCGTGCCCGATGCCGCGCCCGAACGAGGGAAGCAGCCGCGCCGAGGGGTAGACGGTCCCGCCGACGTCGTGGATCAGCGGCCCGAAGGCACCCCCGCGCGGCCACCGCCGGGCGACCTCGAGCAGCGCGTCGAGCGACCCGGGCTCCCATTCGAGGTCGGGGTTGACGACGACCACCCAGCCGTAGGAGTCGTCGAGCTCGGCAACGCCCCGGTTCGCGGCGGTCCCGTAGCCGACGTTCTCCCCGATGGGGAGCAGCTGAACGTTCTTCCGATCGGCGGTGACCCGCTCAAGGGCACCTTCGACGGACGCGTTGTCCGCGACGACCACCTTGACCTCGCGCTCGGTGGCCTTCTCGAGGGTGTCGAGGAACCGCTCGATGGTGTCCTCGGAGAAGTAGGTCACGGTCACGACGCCGACATCGTCGCCATAGCGGGGGTGCTCAGTCACCCGGCCATTGTCCACGCGTCACCGAGGGTGAATCGGGTGCCCCGGCCCAGCGGCACGCGCAGAGAAATCTCCAGGTGGCAGGAGCCGGGCGCCGGAACATGTGACGCAAGGTGTGAACCCGATCGCTGAGTGTGCGGCGTCTCCATCGCGGTGCGTGCACACCCAAGACCGAGGAGGCCGCTCGCCAACGCTGTCTCACGCTGCTCGCGGAGCACCTGCTCGGGCTGCAGGCTCACCGGCTGGTCCTCGACTCACGCAATCACCGTGACGGAAACGATCGCCAGACCCTGCAGCGAGCGCTGGGCGTCCGGCCGTCGAAGACCGAACTCACCTACGAGCACGTCGACTCGACTGCCGAACCTCTGCTTTGGATCTCGGACGCGGTGGCTTGGTGTTTCGGAGCGGGCGGCGACTGGCGGCGACGTGCCGACCCGGTGATCGCGGAGCGCTTCGATCTCTGAACCAGCGAGAAGACAGCGAAAAGCCCGCGAGACGACCGTCCGGACGCGTCACGGGCTTTCATACTCGGCCCCACCGGGGCCTTGCACAGCCAGCATACCACCGCCGATCTCGGCCCGTGCCCCGTCAGCGGGTCCTCAGGTGGCGGGACCAGGCCTTGGCGTAGGCCTCCCGGTGCCGTTCCGCGGTCGTGGCCCACGAGAACTCCTTGGCCCGCTGCTGGGCCGCCGTCGCCAGCTCGGCTCGGCGGCCCGGGTCGGCCAGCAGCTCGCTCAACGCCGCCGCGACGTCGCCCGCGCCCACTCCGCAGTACGCCACCGCGTCGCCGCCCACCTCGGGCAGGGACAGCCTGCGCGTCGTCAGCACGCACGCGCCGCACGCCATTGCCTCCAGGACCGGCAGGCCGAACCCCTCGCCCAGCGATGGGTACGCGACGAGCGAAGCACCGCCCAGGAAGCCCGCCAGCGTCCCGAACGGCAGGTACCCCGCCCGGATCACGCGCAGCCGGTGCGGCACCGCGTCCAGCGCCCGCTCCACCTGCGTGTCCCAGCCCGGCTGGCCGGCCAGCACCAACGCCGGCGCGTCGGCGCGCCCGGCCACCGCCCGCGCGAAGCCGCGGATCAATGCCGGCACGTTCTTCCGCGGCTCCAATGCCCCCAGGAACGCCACGTACGGCGTCCGCCCCAGGCCGACCGCCGCGCGCGCCGCCGCGACCTCCGCCGGCGAGGGCGGGTGGAAGCGCTCGCTGTCCACTCCGTGGTGAATCACTTCCAGGGAAGCGTGCCGCACCGGGGCCACGCGGGTCAGCTCCGCGGCCGTCGCCGCCGAAGGCACGACGCACAGCGTTGCCCGCCGGAGCGCCGTCGCCGTCCAGGCGCGGAAAAACCGGGCTTTCACCGACGAGTGCAGCACCGCGTCGGTGAAGAACGTCGCGTCGTGCAGCGTGACCACCGAGGCGGCCGACGTCGCCAGCGGCATCGTGTAGTGCGGCGAATGGACGACGTCCGCGCCGAGGCGGCGGGCCAGGCGGGGCAGGGTCGCCTGTTCCCAGGTCAGGCGGGCCGTGCGGGTGGTCGTCGCCGGGGAGGCCGGCACGACCCGGGAGCGCGGCGCCAGCTGATCGTAAAGCTGCAGGTCGCGGGGCTGGCAGACGACGGTGATCCGCGCCCCGTCAGCGTCGAGCGCAGCGACGAGCGAGTCCACGTACCGGCCGACACCGCCGCGGTCCGCGGGAACCGCGGTCGCGTCGATCAGCACCCGGGGGTCATCGCTCACCCCAGCAGAGTACGGCGGCGCCCCCGCGCCATGGTGAGGAACTGGCAAACCGGGCTGGTCAGTGCGCGAACCGAGGCTCAGTCGTGCGCGCGGCGGTGGATCGCCCACACGGCCTCCGCCGCGCGGCGCCACGTGAAGGTCCGGGCCCGCTCCCGGCCCGCCCGCGTCAGCTCCGCCGCCTTCGACGGCGACCCCAGCACCTCGCGCAGCGCGGCCGTCAACGCCGCCGCGTCCCCTCGCGGCACCATCAGCCCGGCCCCGCCCGCCACCTCGGCCAGCGCCGGGACGTCGGTGTGCACCACCGGGATCCCGGCCGCCATCGCTTCCAGGAGGCCCAGCCCGAACCCCTCGGCGAGGCTCGGCACGGCCAGCACGTCGGCGCGGCGCAGCACGGTCGCCAGCTCGGCGTCCGACACCTTCCCGAGCACCTGCAGCCGCTCGGCGGGCAGGCCGCGCTCGGCCGCCAGCGCCGCCGGGTCGACGCCGCCCCAGCCCGGCTGGCCGGCCAGCACCAGCACCGTGCCTTCCAGGGCCGCGACCGCGTCGACCAGCACGTCGATGCCCTTGCGCGGCTCGATCGTGCCGACGGCCAGCACGTACCGCGCCGGCAGCTCCAGGTCCGCGTCACCGGCCGGCACCCGGACGCCGTGCGGCACCACGCGCACCGGCACGTCGACGTCGATGAGCACCGCCAGCTCGTCGGCGACGGCCCGGGTCGGCACGACCAGCCCGGACGCCCGCCGCGCGGCCCGCGCGATCATCGACCGGTGCCAGCTGACCCCGCGCGCGGTGAGCGTCTCGGGGTGGGTCCACGGCACGGTGTCGTGCACGGTCACGCTCAGCGTCTTCCCGGCGGGCGCGCGCGGCGGCGCGAACGGCGTCGGCGCGTGCACGGCGTCGCCGCCCGGCCACCAGAGCAGGCCCAGCTGCCACGCCGCGACCAGCGCCCGCGGCGGGATCCGCAGCACCCGCGGCCCGTCGACGCCGTCCAGCCGGGCCGCGTCGACGTCGGCGTGCCGCGCGACCACGCTGGACACCGTCCAGCCCGGCGGCGCGGTCTTCGCGAGCGCGGGCAGCAGCTCGGCCGTGTAGCGGCCGGTGCCACCGGGCACCGGCGCGAGGAGCTGCTCGGCGAGCACGACCAGTTCGGGCACGCGGCTATTGTGCGGGACGTGACCGCGAATCCCGCCACCACGGTGGTAGTCGTGACCTGGCGGGGCGCCGGGCAGATCACGGCCTGCCTCGACGCGCTCGCCGCGCAGAGCCGTCCACATCGGACGCTCGTGGTCGACAACGCCTCCGCCGACGGCACGGCCGCCCTGCTCGCGGCCCACTCTTCGCACCCGCAAGTCGTCCGGCTGCCGCGCAACACCGGGTACGCGGGCGCGCTCGCCGTCGCCCTGGAAAAGGTCCAGACCCCGCTCATGGCGTGGCTGAACGACGACGCCGAACCCGCACCGGACTGGCTCGCCACGCTGGAGGACACCCTCGAAGAGGCGCCGCTGGCCGCCGCGGCGACGTCCCGGCTCGTGCGTCCCGACGGCACCACGCAGTCCGCCGGCGTGCGGCTGACCGCCGACGGCCACGGCGCCGACGTCACCGAGCCCGCCGGCGAGGTGTTCGGCTTCTGCGGCGGCGCGGCCCTGCTGCGCACCGACGCGCTCAGGAGCGTGCACGGCGTCCCGGCCGGATTTTTCTGTTATTACGAGGACACCGACACGGCGTGGCGGCTGCGGCTGGCCGGGTGGGACGTCGTCGCGGCGCCCGGCGCCCGCGTCCGGCACGCCCACGGCGTCAGCAGCGAGCTGGGGTCGCCCCTGTTCCACCGCTGGAACGAGCGCAACCGCCTGCTCATGCTGCTGCGCTGCGCGCCCCGCGGCGTCGCGGTGAACCAGCTGCTCCGATTCGCCGTGTTGACAGCGGTGCTGCCGCTGCGCCCTGGGCGGCCCGCGGCGGCGAACTTCCGGTTCGGCCTGCGCTGCCGCGTGCTGGCCGAGGTGGCCGCGCGGCTACCAGCGACGTTGCGGACCCGCCGCAAGATCACCCGCCGCGCGGCTCTCGGCCGAGGCGCGGTCTGGGAGGCATGGGCGGGCCTTTAAGCTTGCTGGCAATCCGACGACAGGAGCTGGCTTTGGTGCAGGGGGAACCGCAACCGCTCGTCTCGGTGATCGTGGTGAACTACCACGGCGCCGAAGACACGATCACCTGCCTGCGCGCGCTCGCCGAGCACGACTACCCCGAGCTCGAGCTGATCTGCGTCGACAACTCCGCCGACCCGGCCGAAGCCGCGCGCCTCCGCGAGGCCGTTCCGCAGGCCCAGGTCGTCGAGGCCGGCCGCAACACCGGTTTCGCGGGCGGCTGCAACCTCGGCGCGAAGCACGCGAAGGGCACCGTCCTCGGCTTCCTCAACAACGACGCCCGCCCGGCGCCCGGCTGGGTCTCCGCCGCCGTCGCCGAGCTGCGCGCCCAGCCCGGCGTGGCCGCCGTGGCCAGCAAGGTCCTCGACTGGGACGGCACCGGCACCGACTTCGTCGACGGCGGCCTCACCTGGTTCGGCATGGGCTACAAGCGCCACGCCGGCACGCCACTGGCCGACGTCCCGGCGGCCGAGCACGAGGTCGCCAAGGACGTCCTGTTCGGCACCGGCTCGGCGATGTTCGTCCGGGCGGGCGTGTTCGCCGAGCTCGGCGGCTTCGACGAGCGGTTCTTCATGTTTTACGAGGACGTCGACCTCGGCTGGCGGCTCAACCTGCGCGGCTGGCGCGTCCGGTACGTCCCGGAGTCGCTGACGTTCCACCGCCACCACGCCACGATGGCCTCGGTCGACGCCCCGGAATCCGGCCGCGAGACGTTCCTCCTGGAACGCAACGCCCTGGCCGCGCTCTACAAGAACCTCTCCGACGAGACCCTGGTCAGGGCGCTGCCCGCGGCGCTCGCCCTGGCCGTGCGCCGGGCCACCGCCCGCGGCGAGCTGGACGCCACCCAGCTGGACCTCGAACACGGCGTCGGCCCGGTCGAGTCCGGCGACGTCGCCATCCCGCGCACCACGCTCGCCGGGCTGCTCGCGATCGACCAGTTCGTCGAGCAGCTGCCGTCGCTGGCCGAATCCCGAGCGGTCGAACAGGCCGCCCGCGTCCGCACCGACGCCGACCTGCTTCCGTTGCTGCGCAAGGCGTTGGAGCCGGCGTACCCGCTGCCGCGCTACCTGGCCGCGCACGACATCCTCGTCGAGGCGTTCGGCATCGAAAAGGCGTTCGGGCAGCGCCGGAAGATCCTGGTGATCACCGGCGACGCACTCACCGAGCGGATGGCCGGGCCGGCGATCCGCGCCTGGAACATCGCCCTCGCGCTCGCCGCCGAGCACGACGTCCACCTCATCACCACCAACCCCCTGGCCACGCCGCCGCCCGCGCCGTTCCGGGTCGGCGCGGGCAAGCACCGCGAGCTGGACGCGCCGATCGCCTGGGCCGACGTCGTCGTCCTGCAGGGGCACGTGCTGGAGCTGGCGCCGTCGCTGAAGAAGCAGCACAGCGGCAAGATCGTCGTCGCCGACCTCTACGACCCGATGCACCTGGAGCTGCTGGAGCAGGGCAAGGGTGTCCCCGACGACCAGCGCGCGGCCGACCTCGCCGGCGTCACCCGCGTCCTCGACGCCCAGCTCGAACGCGGCGACTTCTTCCTCTGCGCGTCCGAGCGGCAGCGGCACTTCTGGCTCGGCCACCTCGCCGCGATGGGCCGGCTTTCGCCGCGCCTCTACGACGCCGACCCGACGACGCAGTCGCTGCTCGCGGTCGTCCCCTTCGGGCTGCCCCCGGAAGCGCCGGTGCGCACCGGGCCGGGGCTGCGCTCGTCGCTGGGCATCGGCGGCACCGACCACGTCGTGCTGTGGGCGGGCGGGGTGTACAGCTGGTTCGACCCGCTGACCCTGGTCCGCGCGATCGATCGCCTGCGGCGCAACCGCAGCGACGTCCGGCTCGTGTTCCTCGGCATGAAGCACCCGAACCCCGAGGTCGCCGAGATGGACATCGGCGTGCGGACGATCCGGCTGGCCGACGCGCTGGGCCTGACCGGCAAGCACGTCTACTTCAACGAGCAGTGGGTGCCCTACCACGAGCGCCAGAACTGGCTGCTGGACGCGAACTGCGGCGTCACGACGCACTACGAGCACGTCGAGACGACCTTCGCGTTCCGCACCCGCGTCCTGGACTACCTGTGGGCGGGCCTTCCGATCGTCACCACCGACGGCGACGCGTTCGCCGACCTGGTGAGGACCGAACGCCTCGGCGTCGTCGTCCCGGCCGAAGACGACGCTGCTCTGGCCGACGCGCTCGAAAAGGCCTTGTACGACGAGGAATTCGCCGCGGGCTGCGTCGAGCGGCTGGCCGTCGTCGCGCAGCGGTTCGCGTGGCCGGAGGCGCTGAAGCCGCTGGTGGAGTTCTGCCGCGACCCGCGCCCGGCGGCCGACCGGCTGCCCGGCTCGGCGGACCTGGTGACGACGCCGCCGGTGCGCGGCCGGGCGATGCTGCGGCGGGACCTGGACCTGATCCGCGAATACCTCGACGCCGGCGGGCCCGCGGAGCTGGCCCGGCGCGTGGGCGGTCGCGCGGTGAAGGTCGCGAAGCAACGGCTTCGCCGTGGCTAGGTCTCTGAGCGTCCTCCTCGACGGCACCCCGCTGCTCGGCGCGCGCACCGGGATCGGCCGCTACACGGCCGCGCTGAGCGAAGAACTGGTGTCGATCCCGGAGGTCGACACACGCGCGGTGGCGTTCACCCTGCGCGGCTGGCGGCGGCTGCGCCACGTGCTCCCGTACGGCGCGCGCGCCCGGGGGATGCCGGTGGCGGCGCGGCTGCTGCGGGCGGCGTGGCTGCGGTCGGACTTCCCGCCGGTGGAGCTGTTCGCCGGCCCGACGGACGTGGTGCACGGGACGAACTTCGTGCTCCCGGGCCGCCTCCGCGCGGCGGGCGTGGTGACGATCCACGACCTGGCGTTCCTGGACAACCCGGCCGAGCTGGCCCCGAGCGACCGCGGCCTGCCGGACCTGGTCCGCCGCGGCGCCCGCCGCGCCAACGTCATCTGCACGCCGACGGCGGCGGTGGCAGACGCGGTGGCCGAGCGCCTCGACGTCTCCCGCGAGAAAATCGTGGTGACCCCGCTGGGCGTCAACCCGGCGTGGTTCACCGCCCGCCCCCCGGACGACGAGCGCCGCGCGCGCCTCGGCCTGCCTTCCCGCTACCTGTTGTTCGCAGGCGCGGCGGGACCGCGGAAGGGGCTGGACTGGTTGACGCGCACCCACGAGGCGGCGCCGGACCTGCCGGACCTGGTGTTCGCGGGCCCCGGCCCGTTCCCGCGCGGTGCCCGGCGGTCCCAGACCGGGTATCTGTCCGATGTGGACCTCCGCACGGTGGTGGCGGGTGCGTCGGCCCTGGTCCTTCCGTCGCGCGACGAGGGTTTCGGCCTGCCGGTCCTGGAGGCGATGGCCTCGGACGTCCCGGTGGTGTGCACGGACATCCCGGCGCTGCGCGAAGTGGCGGGCGAGTGCGCAAGCTTGGTCCCGTACGGCGACGTGGACGGCTTGGCGGAGGCGTTGCGCACGGCGGTGACGGACCCGCACGCGGTGGCGACATCGGCATCCCGCCGGGCCCACGCGGCCAACTTCACGTGGCGAACGTGCGCGGAGCTGACGGTGGGCGCCTACCGGCTCGCCTCCGGCCGCCACTGAAGCGCCCCAATGTGGCGTTGGTTGCGTCCAACGCACCCAATGTGGCGTTGGGTGGGTGTGTGGGCCCGCACGCCACCT
>NZ_JBSGBK010000093.1:0-33026 GCF_053601215.1 Amycolatopsis sp. NPDC004772 | reverse complement strand
GGTTTTGACTTGGCGGGAAAGCGTGCCTTGACAAACCCGACCGCCGGCTGAAGAGAAAGCTGGGATGAGGGCGGGGGAGGCCTGGTGACGTCGTTGGCCGGCTTCCGCTGCCGGCCGCCGGTTCGCTTAACCCGCGGACAAGCCGGCCGGCGGAGCCAGAAAAATAAACGAACGATCGTGCTACCTTCCCCTCATGAACGTCAACGGCGTGTTCGTGGGGGAACCGAGCGTCCTGGGGTACCGGCGCGAGCGCCCGGTGCTGAGCGCGATCACGAAGGCCCGGGTCACCGCCGCGGAGCTGAACCTGACCGAGCTGAACCTCGACGGCGATCGCCAAGCCGACCTCACCGTGCACGGCGGGGTCGACAAAGCGGTCTACGTCTACCCGGCCGAGCACTACCCGGCGTGGGCGGCCGACGGCCTCGACGCCGAGCCGGGCGGGTTCGGCGAGAACGTCTCGCTGTCCGGTGTCACCGAGGACGACGTCCGGATCGGGGACGTCTGGGCCTGGGGTGACGCGCTGGTCCAGGTCTCGCAGCCGCGGCAGCCGTGCTTCAAGCTGGCCATGAAGACCGGGCGCAAGGACGTCACGCCGCTGATGATCGACAGCGGGCGCAGCGGCTGGTACCTGCGCGTCCTGCGGCCCGGCACGGTGCCGACGTCCGGGCCGGTCGAGCTCGCCGAGCGCGCGGACGGGCCGACGATCACCGAGGTGTACCTCGTCTCCTTCGCCAATTACGGGCAGCTGCCGGAGGACAAGGTCGAGGCGGCGCTGGACCTCGCCGACCGCGTACTGGCCGCGCCCGCGCTCTCGGCGTCCTACCGCGGCGGCGTCCAGTCCACTGTGGACCGCTGGCGGGCGCGGCGTGCCGGGTGACGGCCGGGTCGCCCGCGGCGACGCGACCCGGCGGCTGGTGCTGCGCCGGGCTGTCGACGTCGCGTCGGTCGACGGTCTAGAGGGGCTGTCCCTCGGCCGGCTGGCCACCGAGCTGGAGCTGAGCAAGAGCGGCGTGTTCGCGCTCTTCGGCTCCAAGGAGGAACTGCAGCTCGCGACGATCGACGCGGCACTGCAGATCTTCCGTTCGCACGTCGTGACGCCGGCCCGGGCAGTGGCGCCCGGGCTGCCACGGCTGCGCGCGGTGTGCGAGAAGTGGCTGGCTTACTCGGAGCAGCGCGTCTTCCCGGGCGGCTGCTTCTTCTTCAACGTCGGCGCGGAGTTCGACGCGCGTCCGGGCCGGGTGCACGACGCGGTCGCGGCGGCGGGCGGCTCGTTCGCCGCCTTCCTGCGGGAAACCGCGGCGGAGGCGGTCGCGCTCGGGCACGTCGAGGCGGACGCCGAGGTGCTGGCGTTCGAGCTCCACGCGCTGGGCCGCGCGGCCAACGCCGACGCCGTTCTCGGCGGTGGGACCCGCCCCTACGAACTGGCCCGGCGGGCGATCCGGGCGCGCCTGGAAGCCGCCGGGCGTTAGCGGCCGGTGTGCCGGGTTCGCCCGTTGACTTCCCCGGTGTGGTCTCCGTAAGATCGGCTTCGGATCGGGGATTCGAGGCGGCGAAAGCCGCCTTTTTCAGGGGGATGAAAACTGTGAAGAAGTTCGCGCGCCCGCTCGTCGTGGGTGCTCTTTCCGCTGCCGTTCTGCCGTTCGTTCCGGCAATCGCCGCCGCGGACGACGTCCCGCCGCCGATCGTCGAGGAGTACGACTACCCCGGCGCCGACGCGATCTACGCGCAGTACCACATCCGGCTGCTGAAGGGTGACGGGCACATCCTGTTCACCGACTGCACCGCGAGCGGCCCGCTCGTCAAGGTGTGGAGCCGGATCGCCGAGCGTTCCTACTTCTGCTTCCGCATCACCGGGGAGTCCGGCTACCTGACCATGGACGTCCCGGACGTCTTCGCGATCACCGGCGACGCCCACGAGCTCAAGGCCACCGTGGTGATCAAGGGCACCGCGACGCCCACCGACGTCGTCAAGAACACCTACACGCCGGTCGGTGAGGGCGCCGACCCGCAGAACGGATTCACCCCGCTCGTCGAATTGCGCTCCGGCCGGTCCTGAGCCGCTCGGTAAATGCACCGCTGATCGGTAATCCGTCCATTCGCGCGGTCCGGCTGCGCTGATTCTTCGCGCGGCCGGATCCGCGATTTCGTCATGCCCAAGGGGAGACGAGAGATGAAATCGTTGCGCAGACCCGTGGCCGCCGTGCTGGCCGTCGTGGGTTTCCTGTCCGGAGTCACCGCACTGCCCGCGGCCGCCGCCGAACCGCCGCCCCCGAGCGAGCGGGCGCAGGCCCTCGAACAGCTCAAGACCGGCGGACCCGGCGTCAAGACCGCCGCCGAGCGGGCCCTCTGCGGCTCGGACGCCGACGTGCACACCTTCCTGACCGCCGGGCTGGCCGTCGCCGCCGAGCAGGACCTGCGGGTGCGCATCTCGCAGCTCGTCTCGCGGGCGGGCCCGGGGCTGCGGCGCGCCCTGCAGACCGCGGCCGGCGGCACCGTCCCGCAGATGCAGGCGTTCCTCGACACCGGGTGGCAGCAGCCCAGCCTCGACGACCTGCGCGTGCAGGTCACCCAGGCACTGGCCGCGGGCGGCCCCGGCGTCAAGCGCGCCGCCCAGACGGCGCTGGCCGGGACCCCGGAGCAGCAGCGGGAATTCCTCAGCTCCGGCCGGGCGCGGGCCCAGGCCGGCGACGACCGCGTGCGCGTCACCCAGCTGATGGCGGCCGGTGGTCCGCAGGTCAAGCGGGCCGCGCAGATCGCGCTGGACGGCACCGACGAAGACATCTCGCGCTTCCTCACGGCCGGCTACCCGGTCGCGGTCGCGCAGGACCACGAAACCCTGACCGTGTCGCAGCTCGCGGACCTCGCCGCGGACGCGCAGACGCGGGCCGCGGCCCAGACGGAGGCGGCGAAGGAGGCCGCCGCCCAGGCCGTGCAGGCCGCGGAGCTGGCCAAGCAGGCGGCGCAGCGGGCGGCCCAGGAGACCGAGGCGGCCCGCAACGACTCCCTGACCGCGGCCGCCGCGGCCGGGCGGGCAGCGGACGCGGCCCGGCGGGCCGCCGACGCGGCCAAGACGGCGATCCGGGCGGCCTCCGCGGCCACCGAATCGGCGCGGATCGCGGCGAGCGCGGCGTCCCAGGCCGCCACCGCGGCCGTGCAGGCCGGGCAGGCCGCGACGAACGCGCGCAACGCGGCGGCCGCGGCCGCCACCGACGCCGGCCAGGCGGACCGGGCGCGGCAGGCCGCGGTCGACGCCCGCCAGGTCTCGTGGAACGCCCGCCGGGCCGCCGATGCCGCCCGGGGTGCGGTGGCCGCGGCCCTCGCCGCGGCCGGGGCCGCCAGCGCCGCCGCGTCGGCCGGGCAGCACGCCACCGCGGCCGGCGACGCCGCCGACGCGGCCGGCGGGTTCGCCGAGCAGGCCGGCGCTCAGGCCGACCGCGCGCGGCGTGCGGCCCAGCAGGCGAAGCGACAGGCCGCCGAGGCGACCCGCGCGGCGAACGCCGCCACCGCGCTGGCGAACGAGGCGGTGGGGGCGGCCAACCAGGCCGCCGCGGCCGCGGATTCGGCCGCCGCGCACGCCGACGCGGCGGCCACCGCCGCCGAGGAAGCTGCGGCCCACGCCGGGGAAGCCGCCCACGCGGCCGAACGAGCCGAAGCCGCCGCGCGGGAAGCGGACACCGCCGCGAACGACGCGAAGACCGCGTCCGACACCGCCGCGACCGTCGCCGCGACCGCGCGCAAGGCCGACGAAGAGCGGCTCGCCCAGCAGGAAGCCCAGGAGACGGCCGAAGCCGAGGCGGCCAAGGACGCCGAAGCGGACGCCCAGGCGGACGCCACCTGGACCGCCGGCGAAGAAGCCAAGCTCGACGCCGAAACCCAGCGCCTGCTCACCGAGGCGCGCACGCCGGGTGCCGACGCGGCCGTCGTGACGCGCAACGGTCGCAAGGCCGCGGCGGGCCTGCTCAAGCTCGGTGGCCCGTTCACCCGCTCCGCCGCGGAAACGGCGCTGGTCGGGGACGACTTCGACGTCAAGGCGTTCGTCACCACCGTCCAGCCGGCCACCGAGCGCAAGGACGACCGGGCCAGCGTCGCGGCCATCGCGGCGTCCACCGCCCACCCGGCCGAGGCGACGACCGCGCGGACCGCGATGGTCGGCACCGACGCGCAGGTGCAGGACTTCCTGCGCAACCGCCGGTACCCGGGCAGCGAAACCGACGACCGGGTGCTCGCCACCCAGATCATCGCGGCGGGCGGCCCCGGCGTGCAGGCCGCGGGCCGGCGTGCCCTCGACGGCACGGCGGACGACGTCCGGGCGTTCCTGCGCACCGGGCAGTACACCGCCCGCGAGGCCGACGACCGGGTGCTGGCCACGCAGGCCGTCTCGACCGGCGGGCCGGAGGTGCGCGCCTCGGCGCGGGCCGCGCTGGCCGGGCCGGCGGGCGTCGTCCGGACGTTCCTGGAGTCCGGGCTGTACCGGGCGCGGCAGCGGGACGCGCTGACCGCCACCCACCGGGCCGAGGTCGCCGGGTACGTCGCCGACGCCGCCCGCTCGGCGGCGCTGGCCCGCCAGAACGCGGCCGAGGCGGCCAAGGCCGCCGCGGTGGCGCGGGGCGCGGCCGACGACGCGGCCCGCTACGCCCAGCAGGCCAAGGACTCCGCCGAGCTGGCCAAGACCTACGCCGCGCAGGCCGCGGCGTCGGCGCAGGACGCCAAGGCGTCGGCGGACGCGGCGGTGCAGTCGGCGAACCAGGCCAAGCAGGCCGAGGCCGCCGCCCACCAGGCGGCCCAGCAGGCGCAGCAGTCCGCGAACAAGGCCCAGGCGTCCGCTTCGGACGCGGCGGCCTCGGCGGCCGACGCGCGGACGGCGGCGGCCGACGCGGCCAAGTCGGCCGCGGACGCCAACCTCAGCCGCGACCAGGCCGTGCAGGCCGCGGCCGACGCCTTCCAGCGGACGATCGACCTCTACCTGCGCGAGATCGCCGAGGCGGCGGGCGGCAGCCGGCCGGACATGACCGATCCCGAAGGACACCCCTACAGCGACGACCAGGCGGGCCACCCGGCCTACCACGAGCCGACGCCGTGGGAGCGGGTCGGGCTGCAGGACTACATCAACATGCTGACCATGGAACAGGGCGCGGCCGCGCTGTTCGTCTGCAACAACCGGCCGATCACCTGCGCCCTGTTCGACCACTGGGCGAAGGCGAGCGGCAAGGACTACGTCCTCAGCGCCGACCAGATGGCCAATTTCTACAGCGATCCGCAGTGGCAGGGCGAACTGAACACCCGGCTGGCGGCCTACGCCAACCAGGCCGCGGCCAAGTGCACCGGGCCGGTCGGCTCCACGTGCGCGCTGAAGCTGGACACGAACTGGCTCGGCTCGCAGTTCACGCAGGTGTCCGACCACATCTTCGCGTTGCACTCGTTCGAATACCGGGTCACCGGCGATCTCACCGCCAAGGTGACCGGCAACGGGACGGTGCAGCTGACCGGCGGCTACCGCGTGGACCTGAAGAAGGCCTACAACTTCGACCCCGACAAGCCGCCGATCACCGTGCACGGCGTTGACTACAATGTGAAGGACCTGGCCCAGATGCCCACCGTCGGCCTCGCGCAGGACTTCACCGTGCAGGGCAGCACGAACCAGAAGCTCGACATTGCGGGGCACCGATGAATCCGCGAGGAGTGCGATGCGTGCACGGCCGCTGACGGCCGTTCTCGGGCTCCTTGCCGCGGCCGCCGTTCTGGCCGGCTGCGGCAAGGAGCCCGACCCGCGGGCCTACCCGGGCAGTGAAAGCGGGGTGAGCTGGGAAGATGCCGCGGCGCGGTACCGGATCTCGCTCCCGTCGTGCCCGGTGGAGGGCTTCCGGTTCGACGTCCAGCCCCCGCTCACCGACCGGCTGGCGGCCACCTTCACCGCGCCCAAGTCCTGTGTAGACGGTTACCTGCGGCAGTACGGCGTCGATCCGGCGAAGCCGCAGGACGAGGTCGGGCCGCAGAACCCCCCGTTCGACCCGGCGGAGATGCGGCAGTTCGGGTGGGTGCTCGACGCGGGCGTGCGGTACGACCTCTACTTCGGCTTCCACGCGCCGGACCGGTGGTCGACCTTCTGGGTGCTCGTCAAACCAGGCCCGCAGGAAGTCGTCTACCTCCGCAGCAAGACACTGGGCTGAGGTCGTGAGTGGTAAGACGGGTTCTAACCCGTCTTACCACTCACGACAAGGTGACCACCCACCTACTTCCAGTCGACCTGCGGGCTCCGGTAGAAGTTGATGCCCTGGGCCACCCAGCGCGGGCTCTGCTTCGCCAGCCGCAACCGGTAGGCGTCCCAGTTGTGGGTGCTCCGCGGCGACCAGCCGATCTCCGCGATCCCCGGCAGCCGCGGGAACGCCATGTACTCGATGTCGGCGCTGGTCCGGAGCGTTTCGGTCCACAGCGGCGCCTCGACCCCCGCGATCTGGCTCTCCCCGACGCCGTTGACCAGGGTCGCCGGATCCCAGTCGTAGCCGTCGCGAACCTCGATCAGCGCGGCCCAGTCCTGGCCGAGCGGCGTCTGCGGGTTGTACTTCATGTCCAGGTACGCGTAGTTCGCCGGCGACATCAGGACCTTGTTGCCGCGCGCCGCGGCCGCCGCGACGTCCGGGTTGTCACCGCCGAAGTCCCAGTACTGCGGGACCGCCGACACCGGCGGGGCCGACTTGGCGATCTCGTGCCAGCCGGTGACCTTCTTGCCGTACTTGGCGACGATCGGCTGGACTTTCCGCTCGAAGGTCAGGTAGTCCGCGGGTGGCGTCGAGTGGGCTTCGTCGCCGCCGATGTGCAGGTACTCCCCGGGCGTGAGGGCCGCCAGCTCGCGCACGACGTCCTCGACGAACCGGTACGTGATCGGCGAGGAGATGCACAGCGAGCTGTAGCCGACCTCGGTGTCCGTGCGGACCGGGACGGCCTTGCCGTCGCAGTTCAGCTCCGCGTACGTCGACTGCGCCGCGTTCGTGTGGCCCGGCATGTCGATCTCCGGGATCACCGTGATGTGCCGCGAAGCCGCGTAGGCGACGATGTCCTTGTACTGCTTCTGCGTGTAGTAGCCGCCCGGGTCGCCGTCGACCGCGGTCTGGCCGCCGACCGTGGCCAGCTTCGGCCAGCTCTTGATCTCGATCCGCCAGCCCTGGTCGTCGGCCAGGTGCAGGTGCAGCGTGTTGACCTTGTACTGGGCGATCTGGTCGATGTAGCGCTTCACCTGGTCCGGCTTGAAGAAGTGCCGGGCGACGTCGAGCATCGCGCCGCGCTCGGCGAAGCGCGGGTAGTCGAGGATCGTGCCGCCGGCGACGGTCCACGTCCGGTGCTGCACGCGCGTGGCCTCGATCGCCGACGGCAGCAGCTGCCGCAGCGACTGCACGCCTTCGAAGAGCCCGTCGGCGGTGTTGGCGGTCAGCGTGACGCCGTCGCGCGCGACCTTCAGCCGGTAACCCTCGGTGCCGATCCGCGCTTCGTGGCCCAGCTTCAGCGAGATCGCGGGCAGGCCGGCGGCGTGCGGCACGACCGGCAGCGGGTAGCCGGTGGCCGGGCGGAGCAGGCCGCGCAGGTAGTCCGCGACCTGGCCGGCGCCGCGGTCGGCGGTGATGACGGTGAGCGGCGTGAGCCGGAAGCCGCCGCGTGGATCGGCCTTCGCCGAGACGGGCGCCGGGACGACGTCGGTCACGCCGCGTTCGGGTGCGGCCGGGGCGGCCGTGGCGGAAGCGGGCAGGCCGGCGGCCGTGAGACTCACGACGGCCGCGGTCAGGACGGCTCTGGACAAGCGCATCGAAGCACCTCCGGTCGGGGACTCCCTGCAAAGGTACAGACCAGCCGGGGCATTTGGAACAGTTCTTAACGAAGGGCGGCCCGGATGGCCTCCAGGACGCTCGGGTCCTCGATCGTCGAGGGCACGGCCTCGTCGCGGCCGTCGGCGATCGCGCGCATGGTCTTGCGCAGGATCTTCCCCGACCGCGTCTTCGGTAGAGCGTCCACAATGGACATGTCACGGAAGGCGGCGACCGGGCCGATGTCCCGGCGGACCATCGCCACCAGTTCCTCGCGCAGCTTTTCCGGCGCGATGTCCGCGCCCGCCTTGAGCACCACGAACCCCCGCGGGAGCTGGCCCTTGAGCTGGTCGGCCACGCCGATCACGGCGCACTCGGCGACCGCCGGGTGGGCGGCCAGTACGGCCTCCATCGACCCGGTGGACAGCCGGTGCCCGGCGACGTTGATGACGTCGTCGGTGCGGCCCATGACGAACAGGTAGCCGTCTTCGTCGAAGTAGCCGGAGTCGCCGGTCAGGTAGTGGCCTTCGTAGCGGGAGAGGTAGGCCTCGCGGTAGCGCTCGTCGTCGCCCCAGAGCGTCGGCAACGACCCCGGCGGCAGCGGCAGCCGCACCGTGATGGCGCCTTCGCGCCCGGCCGGCAGCTCCTCGCCGGCCTGGTCGAGGACCCGGACGTCCCAGCCGGGGACCGGCTTGGTCGCGGACCCGGCCTTGACGTCCATCGGCTCCAGGCCGCGCGGGTTCGCCGCGATCGGCCAGCCGGTCTCGGTCTGCCACCAGTGGTCGACCACCGGGACGCCGAGCTTCTCGTGGGCCCAGTGGTAGGTCTCGGGGTCGAGGCGCTCGCCGGCCAGGAAGAGTGTCCGGAACTGCTTCAGCTCGTACTTCTCCAGCTCGCGGGCGTCCGGGTCGACCTTCTTGACGGCTCGCAGCGCGGTCGGCGCGGTGAACAGGGCCTGGACGCCGTGCTCGGCGATGACCCGCCAGAACGCGCCCGCGTCCGGCGTGCCGACGGGCTTGCCCTCGTACATCACCGTCGTCGCTCCGACGAGCAGCGGCGCGTAGACGATGTAGGAGTGCCCGACGACCCAGCCGACGTCGGACGCGGTCCACCAGACGTCGCCGGCGTGGACGTCGTAGACGGCGTCCATCGAGTAGGCGAGCGCGACGGCGTGGCCGCCGGTGTCGCGGACGACGCCCTTCGGCTTCCCGGTCGTCCCGGACGTGTAGAGGATGTAGAGCGGATCGGTGGCCGCGACCGGCACCGGGTCGGCCGGGTCGGCGCCCGCCGCCAGCTCGCGCCAGTCGAAGTGGCGGCCGGTCGTGGCCGGGGCCTGCTCGCGCTGCAGCATGACGACGTGGTCGGGCTGGTGCTCGGTCATGCCGAGGGCGGCCTCGATGATCGGCTGGTACTCGACCACCCGCGTCGGCTCGATGCCGCAGGACGCGGCCAGGATGACCTTGGGTTTCGCGTCCTCGATCCGGGCGGCCAGCTCCTTCGGCGCGAACCCGCCGAAGACCACCGAGTGCACCGCGCCGATCCGCGCGCAGGCCAGCATGGCGATCGCGGCCTCCGGCACCATCGGCAGGTAGACGATGACCCGGTCACCCTTCGTGACCCCCAGCGAGCGCAGCGCGCCGGCGAACCGCGCGACGGTGTCGCGGAGCTCCTCGTAGGTGTAGGTGCGTTGCCGTCCGGTCACGGGAGAGTCCCAGATCAGCGCGGCCTGGCCGCCGCGGCCGGCCTCGACGTGCCGGTCCAGCGCGTTGTACGCGGTGTTCAGCTCGGCGTCCGGGAACCACCGGTGGAAGGGCGGGTTGGTGTCGTCCAAGGCCCGCTCCGGCGCTCTGGTCCAGCTGATCGACTGGGCCGCGGCCAGCCAGAACGCGTCCCGCTCGGCCAGGCTGCGCCGGTAGGCTTCGGAGTACGCGCCCATGCTCGGCTCCTTCGGGTCGGACGGTCCGCCGGTCCCATCATGGCGCGGGAGCGGCGGGCGCGCCGGATTCCCGCGCGGAAAGACCCGGCAACCTCACGGAGCCCGGGAGCGTCCTAAGCTGGACCGCGGGCAAACGCCGCGTGACGGCCACGAAGTGAACACGGACAGTGAGGGGAGCCCGGCGGTGAACGGACTCGCGAGCGCGTTGCTCTCGCTAGCCCATTCCTTGTTCGGCCCGGGTTTCTGCCCCGGCGACTGGGTCTGGGCCACGAGTGCGGCCGGTGCGCTGGTCGCGCTGCTCCCGCCGATCGGCGCGGTCGCCGTGTCGATCATCCGGAAGGGCACCGGCAACCGCTACGACGCCACGACACTGGGCGTCTTCGGGGTGATCGGCCTGCTCAGCACGCTGGTGCTGCCGTGGCTGCTGGCCATCGGCGTCTCGGGCGTCTTCCAGGCGGCCTACGGCAAGGCGAAGACCGGGCTGTCGGCGACCGAGCTGTCGACGCTGAACGGCCCCGGTGGCTGCTGGGTGGACAACCAGCGGGACTACCTGGGCGGCGGCCAGACCGTCTTCGACGTGCTGTCCTCGCAGAGCGGCAAGGACCTCCCGTTCTTCGTGTACCTGCTGGCGTTCATCGTCCTGGGGGCCGGCTCGCTGTTCTTCGTGATGCTGCAGGGCCGGACGGCCTTCCGCCGCGGCCCGAAGTGGCCGTCGCGGTTCTTCTGGATCCCGTTCGCCGCCATGCTGGTGTTCAGCGTCGGCATGGAGGCGAACACCGCGCTGCACTTCTGGCTCGGGTTCCTGCCGTTCAGCGTGCTGGGGCTGATCCCGGTCGCGATGGTCGGGCCGCCGCCGTGGTCGGTGATCAACCGGTCGGACCGGGCGGACGAGCCGCCGCCGCGTCGCGAGCCGGAGCTGCACCGCCCGCCGCCGTCGCAGGTCCAGCCGCGTCCGACCCCGCCGCCCCCACCGCCGCCGCCGATCAACAAGCCGTACCCGAAGACAGCGCTGGCGTCCGCGCCCGAGCCGCCGTCCCCGCCGGGGGGCATGCTGGCCGCGGCCCCGGGCCCGATCCCGCCGCCGCCGGGCTCCCGCAATGCGGGCGGCAGCCGCTACCGCCGTGTCAAGCAGCTGGGCGCGGGCGGGTTCGGCACGGTCTGGCAGGCCGTCGACACCCAGCTGAACCGCACGGTCGCGCTGAAGATCGCGCACGCGCCGGACCGCGACACGGCCGAGCGCATGCAGCGCGAAGCCCGCGCGCTGGCCGTGGTCAGCCACCCGAACTGCGTCAAGGTGTACGACCTGGCCGAGGAGCCGGACGGCCTGGCGCTGGTGATGGAGTACCTGGAGGGCCGCCCGCTGGCCGAGCTGGTCGACGGCCAGGGGCCGCTGGACGACGTCGCGGCGGGCCGCCTGTGGGCGACGATGGCGGGCGCACTGGCGGCGGCGCACGAGAAGGGCGTCCTGCACCGCGACATCAAGCCGTCGAACATCGTCCTCGACCCGAGCGGCCTGGCCCACCTGATCGACTTCGGCATCGCCCGCAGCCAGGGTGACTCGAAGATGACGGCGACGGGCATGATGATCGGCACGCCGGACTTCGTGGCCCCCGAGCAGGCGATGGGCTCGGCGGCATCGCCGGCGTCGGACGCGTGGCAGCTGGCGGCGACGATCAGCTACGCGCTGTCGGGCCAGCCGCCGCGTGGAACACGCGAGACACCGATGGCGGCGTTGATGGCGGCGGCCCGTGCGGAGCCGGTGTCGCGGCTGCCCCAGCGGAGTGCGCACGCGCGGCTGCTGGCGGCGTCACTGGACCCGGAGCCGCGCCGGCGCCCGACGCTGAACGCGGTGCGGCGCGAGGTCGAGGGCTGGCTGTCACGGGCGGGCAAGTCGGCCGACGGCCCGGTGACGCGGGTCGTCCCGCGCCAGCCGGGGAGTCAGCTGCCGCGCCGCTAACCGGGCTTCACCGCCGAGAACGTCACGGTCTCCTTCGGGCGGGTCTGCACCTCGACCTGCTCGAACCCGGCCTTCTCCAGCCGCTGCGCCAGGGTCGATGCGTCGAGCACGTTCATCGTGTCGCCGACGTGCAGCAGCCGGAACCGGAAGCTGACCTGGCTGTCCGTGCCGCAGAACCTCCCGCCCGGCCGCAGGACCCTGGCCGCTTCGGCGAAGATCGCGTCCTGCAGCTCGGTCGTCGGGACGTGGTGCAGCATCGTGAAGCAGACGACCGCCGAGAAGCGGCCCTCCGCGAAGGGCATCTCGGCGCCGCTGCCCTCGTGGACGTCGGCGCGGTCGCCGAACTTCTCGCGCAGGAGCTGGGTGGAAGCCGGGTCGATCTCCAGGACCGTCAGCTTCGGGACCACGTCGAGCAGCAGGTTCGTCGTCGCGCCGAAGCCGGGGCCGAGCTCGAGGACGTCGTCGCCGAGGTCCTGGCGGGCCAGCCAGGGCTTCAGGAGCCGCTCGATCTTGTCCGCCCACCAGGCGGACCGGCAGAGCTTGCGGTGGATGAGGTTCATCGGCATGGTCCCGACGCTATTTCGGCGCGCGGGTGACCGGTAGCCGATACGCTGCCAATCGATGTCGCCAAACAGCCAAGCCATGCTCCTCGGCGCGTTCGACCTGCCCGCCGGCACCTGGTTCCCCTGGCACGAGCACCCGGCGCACCAGCTCGTCTGGTCGGCGCGCGGTGTCGTCGCGGTCAAGGCGGGTGACGCGGGCTGGGTCCTCCCGCCGACGCGGGCCCTCTGGATGCCCGCCGGCGTGCGGCACCGGACCGGCGCGCTCGGGCGGGCCGCGCTGCGGGGCATCTACGCCGATCCGGCGCGCTCGCCGGTGTCGTGGCCGGAACCGCGAATGGTCGTCGTGCGGCCGCTGCTGCGGGAACTGCTGGAGTACCTGACCGGCGACGGCGTCGCGCCCGACGCCCGGCTGCGCGCCGAAGCCGTGGCCTTCGACCTGCTCGAACCCCTCGACGTGGTGCCCATCGTGGTCCCGTCACCGGAAGACGCCCGGGCGCGTGACGTCGAGCGCGCGGTGCTGGCGAACCCAGCCGACTCCCGCACGCTCGCCGAGTTCGGCCGGGACGTCGGTGCCGCGGAACGCACGCTCGCGCGGATCTTCGTCCGGGAGTGCCGGATGCCGTTCGGGACCTGGCGCACGCAGGTGCGGCTGCGTGCGGCCCTGCCGCTGCTGGCCCAGGGCACGCCGCTGGAGACGGTGGCCTACCGGGTGGGGTACAGCTCGGCGAGCGCGTTCGTCGCCGCCTTCCGGCGGGCCGTCGGGGTCACGCCCGGCGCCTACTTCGCGGGCTGAGCTACCGCCAGGACGGCAGCCAGCGCTCGGCCTCCCACTGGCCGTTCGTGATCGCGATGCCGTTCAGGATCGGCCACAGCCAGGCGAAGTTCGCCACCACCAGCCCGACGTACAGCGACACCACGAGCAGACCTGTCCCGCGTCTCTCGAAGCCGCGCCGCGCGCTGCCCAGGATCTGGCCCAGGCACAACGTCAGCCCCAGCACCAGGAACGCCGCCAGCGGGGTCGCGTAGAAGAAGTACATCTGGCGGTCGATGTTGGTGAACCAGAAGACGTACCCGCCGAGGTAGCCGACCAGGACCGCCGCGAAGCGCCAGTCCGCGCGGAAGATCGAGCGCCAGGCCGCCCAGCCGAGCATCGGGATCGCCAGCCACCACATCGCCGGGGTGCCGATCAGCATCGTCGCGCTGATGCAGCGGGCCTCGCCGCAGCCGGTGACTTCGCCGTTGTAGCTGTAGAGCATCGGGCGCAGGCCCATCGGCCACGTCCACGGCTTGGACTCCCACGGGTGCGGGTTGTCCTTGGGCGTGACCAGGGTTTCGTGGAAGTGCAGGACGTTCGCCGTGTAGTCGCCGAGCGAGCGCAGCGCCGGCGGCATCCACGACCAGAAGCCCGGCGCGATGTCCTTGATCTCGGTGTAGTGCCGGTCGGTCGCCGTCTCGCTGGCGAACCAGGCCCAGTAGGCGGCGAAGTACATCAGGAACGGGATGATCAGGATGGCCCACAGCGCGGGCAGCACGTCCCGGCGGATCGTGCCCAGCCAGGGCCGTTCGACGCCGGCCGCGCGCCGGGCCGCGACGTCGAAGAACACGCACAGCAGCCCGAACGCGACGATGTAGTACAGCGCCGACCACTTGACGCCGAAGGTGAGCCCGATCATCAGCCCGGTCGCGAACCGCCACCAGCGGAAGCCCAGCTTGGGGCCCCAGGGGGACTCGTTGACCCAGCCCTCGCGGACCGCCGTCGCCAGCCGCTCGCGCACCTGATCGCGGTCGACGAGCAGGCAGGCGAACGCGGCGAAGACGAACAGCGCGATGAAGATGTCGAGCATGCCCATCCGCGACTGCAGGTGCAGCACGCCGTCGCTGATCACCAGGATGCCGGCGATGCCGCCGAGCAGCGTGGAGCGGGTCAGGCGGCGGGCGACGCGGACGACCAGCAGCACCAGCAGCGTGCCGGCCAGCGCGGGCATGATCCGCCAGCCCCAGCCGTTGTAGCCGAACAGCCATTCGCCGATCGCGATCAGCTGCTTGGCCAGCGGCGGGTGGACGACCAGTTCGTAGCCGTAGTTGTCCTCGTAACCGCCGTTGCGCAGCACCTGCCACGCCTGCGGGACGTAGTGCTTCTCGTCGAAGACCGGGCTGCCCTTGTCGGTCGGCACGCCGAGGTTCTGCAGGCGGACGATGCCGCCGATCACGGTCAGCACGATGGTGACGACCCAGCCGCGCAGCCGGTCGGCCGGCATGCCTCGGCCGAGCAGGGTCAGCTCGCGGTCGGTGGGCGGCCGGAGCGCCTCGACCGGGTCCGGCCGGACGCTTTCGTCGTCGGGACGGGTCAGCACGGCGGTCACGGGGCGATCCTACGGGCGAGGCAGGGCGTCCGTCGTCCGGATCCGCTGATCAGCCTAGGCTGGCCGGGTGACCCAGGGCCGTCTGATCCTCGCCGCCACCCCGCTCGGCGACGTCCGCGACGCTTCCCCGCGCCTGGCTTCGGCCCTGGCGGACGCCGATGTCGTCGCGGCCGAGGACACCCGCCGGTTCCGGTCGCTGGCGACGGCGCTGGGCGTGACCCCGCGCGGCCGGGTGGTGAGCTTCTACGAAGACGTCGAGGCGGCGCGCCTGCCCAAGCTGCTCGAAGCGTTGCGGGCGGGCGAAACGGTGGTCCTGGTGACGGACGCCGGCATGCCGAGCGTGTCCGACCCGGGCTTCCGCCTGGTGGCGGCGTGCGTGGCGGAGGACCTACCGGTGACGTGCCTCCCGGGCCCGTCCGCGGTTACGACGGCGCTGGCGTTGTCCGGTTTGCCCTGTGACCGGTTCTGCTTCGAGGGGTTCGCGCCCCGCAAGCCGGGCGAGCGGACGCGCTGGCTGACGGCGTTGCGCGACGAGCCCCGGACGGCGGTGTTCTTCGAGTCCCCGCACCGCCTGGCATCCCTTTTGTCCGATGCGGCCGCGGTTCTGGGGCCGCAACGGCGCGCGGCGGTGTGCCGGGAGCTGACGAAGACGTACGAAGAGGTGAAGCGGGGGACGCTCGAAGAGCTGGCCGAGTGGGCCGCGGAGGGCGTGCGCGGGGAGATCACGGTGGTGCTCTCGGGCGCCGAGCCGCGCGCGGTTTCGGTGGCGGACCTGGTCGAGGAGGTCTCGGCGCGGGTGGCGTCCGGCGAGCGCCTGAAGTCCGCGGCGGCGGAGGTCGCCGAGGCGGCCGGGGTGTCCAAAAAGGAGCTCTACGACGCGGTGCTGGCGGCGCGGGTCAAGTGAGCAACGCGGTCACCGCGGCGTGCGCCTTCTCCGCATCGGGCGCGTCGCCGGTGATCACGTCCGTGTACACGAACGACTCGCCGATCCGCACCAGCAGGTAAGCCAGATCCGGCACCGGCAGCGGTGGGACCAGCCGCCCGGCCGCGACCTCGCCCTCCAGCAGCGTGACCAGCTTCTCCGTCGTCCGGCGTTGGCAAACGCTGGCGCGGGTCGTCAGCAGCCGCAAAGCGCGCTCCGGCTCGCGGCGGAGGAAGTCGCGGAACGGCGGTGCGTCGTTCGCCAGCCGGACGTACCCGCTCACGAAGTCCGCGATCCCGGCCGCGCCGCGGCCGACGCACGAAGGCCACAGGTGGGCGATCGTGACCTCCGAGAGCGACCACAGGATCTCGCCGAGGAGCCGATCGCGGCTGCCGATGCGGCGGTGCAGCGTCGCGCGGCTGATGGACAGCTCCTGCGCCAGCTCGCCCATGTCCAGCCGGCGGCCGGACAGGAACCACTCACGGGCCACGTCGAACTCCTGAGACATATGTCAGAATGTCTCACAACCACGGGGCTGCTGATGGAGAGGGAACGCGACATGCGCGCAGTGCAGGTGACCGAGTTCGGCGGACCCGAGGTGCTCACCCCCGTCGAGCTGCCCGACCCGGTGGCCGGCCCCGGCGAGGTGCTCATCGACGTCGAGCGCATCGGCGTCAACTACGCCGACACCCACCAGGCCGAGAACTCCTACCTCGCGCCGTCGCAGCTGCCGCTCGTCCCCGGCGGCGAGGTCGTCGGCACCCAGGACGGCAAGCGGGTCGTCGCCCTGCTCAACGGCGGTGGCGGGTACGCCGAGAAGGCCGTCGCGCCGTCGGCCACGACGTTCCCGGTGCCCGAGGGCATCGACGACCTCACCGCGCTGTCCATGCTGGTCCAGGGCACGACCGCGTGGGTCCTGCTCCGCAAGAACGCCCACCTGGCCGAAGGCGAATCGGTCGTCGTGCACGCGGCCGCCGGCGGGGTCGGGACGGTCGCCGTCCAGCTCGCCAAGGCCTGGGGCGCCGGGCGCGTCATCGCCACCGCGAGCAGCGAGGAGAAGCGCGCGCTCGCCCTCGAACTGGGCGCGGACGTCGCCATCGACTCGCGTGCCGAGGACATGACGGCCGCCCTGATCGAGGCGAACAACGGCCGCCGCGTCGACGTCGTGCTCGACATGGTCGGCGGCACGACCACCGACCAGAGCATCGCCGCCCTCGCCCCCTTCGGGCGGCTGGCGTTCTACGGCATGGCGGGCCGCGAGAACCCGAAGCCGGTGGAGCTGCGCAACGTCCTCGGCCACAGCACGACGATCAGCGGCATGTGGCTCCCGCACGTCTTCCGGCTGCCGGGCAACGTCTTCGGGACGGCGCTGACGGAGCTGTTCGACCTGGTCCTCGAAAACAAGCTCAAGGCGATCCCGGGCGGCGAGTACGCGCTGTCGGACGCCCGTGGCGCGCACGAGGCCCTGCGGTCGCGCAAGACGGTCGGGAAGCTACTGCTCGACCCCGGCAAGTAGGCGTTCCAGGGGTGCCGCCTTGTGGAGGCACTCCTGCCACTCCGCCTCCGGGTCCGAATCGGCCGTGATGCCGCCGCCCACGCCGAGGGCGATCGTGCCCTCGGCGATCTCGAACGTCCGGATCGCGACGTTCAGCTCCAGGCCCGCCGCCGGGGACACCAGCCCGATCGCGCCCGTGTAGACCCCGCGTCCGCACGGCTCCAAGGCCGCGATCAGGTCCAGCGCGCGGATCTTCGGCGCGCCCGTCACCGACCCCGGCGGGAAGGTCGCTTCCAGCAACGCGGCGTCCGAAACCGGAGGCCGCAGCACGCCCGTCACCGTCGAGTCCAGGTGCCAGACTCCCGGTGCCGGGCGGACCTGCAGCAGCGACGGGACCGTCACCGACCCGACCTCGCACACCCGGCCGAGGTCGTTGCGCACCAGATCGGTGATCATCACGTTCTCCGCGACGTCCTTGGCGGACCGCCGCAGCAGGACGGCGTTCCCGTCGTCCTCGGGCCCGCGGCGGGGGAGCGTCCCCTTGATCGGCGTCGAGCGCACCGAACGCCCGTGGCGCGCGAGGAACAGCTCCGGCGAGAACGAAACCACCGATCCCCACGTCCCCGACAAGAAGGCCGCGCGGCGGGGCGAGAGCGAAGACACCCCCGCGGCGAACAACGCTGCGGGAGACCCCGAGAACGAACCCGTGAACCGGGCGCAGATGTTGGCCTGGAACAGCTCCCCGGCTTCGATCGCGTGCACGCACGCCTTCACCGCGTCCCGGTGCTCCGACGGCAGCGGACGCTGCAACGGTCCCGCCGTCCACGAAAGCGACGGCGGCGGGGAAGCCAGCAGTGACTCCATTGTGGACACCGAGGGGCCGCCGCCGTCCAGGGACTCCAGGTAGCACGTCCCCGAGCCGGACCAGCGCAGCACGTGGTCCGCCCAGCCCCAGGCGGCCGCGGGCAGCGCGCCGGTGCGGCCGGACGGATCCGCCGAGTCGTAGGACAGGTACCCGAACCAGCCGCCGCCGAGCACGCCGGGTTCCGCGTCGACCTCCGGCGCGAACGAAGGCAACGCGGACGGGGAGACGGCCAGCGACGGCGCGATCACGGCCCGGGAAGAAAACCACTCACCGGACAGCATCGCCGGCGGCGGCAACCCGCGCGAAGCGGCGTGGTGGGCCAGCACCGAGAACGCGCGCGCCGGCGTCACGTCCGTCCGGAGTGCCCTGCTCGTCACGCGCATGGCGACATACCACCACACGTCAGAGCAGCAGGTCGCCCAATGTGAACGGGTACACGACGGCGTTCTGCTCCACCGGCGCCGCGATGCCGGGGACGTCCGGGGCGTAGGCGTGCTGGTGCACGCCGAGCCGCGAGTGGAACCAGCCCGGCCGGCCGGGGATGCCGTTGTGCCGGATCAGCCACAGCACGACCTCGCTGTCGGCCCAGCGGTCGGGGTGCAGCCGGTGCGCCCAGCAGTCGTGGTCGGCGTAGACCAGCACCCGCTCGATGCGCGCCGCGTGCCGGACGTGCTTGATCCACGCCTTGACGAACCGGTCGTCGACGCTCGGCGCCGCCACCTCCAGGGCCGGCGCCAGCGAGCCGGGGGCGAACGCGCCGAGCCGGCTCGCCGTCCGCACGAAGAAGTCCGCTTGGTCGTGCACCGCGCCCGGCCGCGCGTAGTGCCGCCCGCCCGCGTGCAGCCCGGCTTCCTGCGCGCCGGCCAGGTTGCGCTCCGCGGCGGGGTTGCTCCAGTTGACGTTCTCGCTGATCGTCACCGACACGAACCGGGTCTGCGCGGCACGGACCGCCTGCCAGTCGGCCACCCGCTCGCGGTGCGACAGCGAAATGCCGAGCTCACTCTCCGGCTCTGTCACGGTCCGCCCCCGGCACGTCGGTGGAGAGCACACCATACGTCGCCGGAGACGGACCCGCAGTGACAAACGCGCGGTTGATCAGGCGTTTTCCTTCTGGAACGTCCGGGTGCCCCACCACAGGGACAACACCGCCATCACCAGCACCACGACACTGCCCGTGAACAGGGCGTCCATCGTGAAGTCGCCGCCGAAGCTGTTCCGCTCGACGTCGACCACGTGCCGGAACGGGTTGAGCCGCGAGACCGTGTAGAGCCAGTCCGGCGCCTTCCCGGCGGTGATCGGCAGCAGGATCCCGGAGAGCAGCAACAGCGGGATGAGCACCGCGTTGAGCAGCGCCGGGAACGTCTCCTCGCTCTTCAGCGTCAACGCCAGCGCGTAGGAGCACGACGCCAGCGACACCGCCATCAGGAACACGATCACCAGGCACAGCAGCACACCCGCCACCGGGGCGTCGAGCGGGAAGACCAGCGCGGCCAGCACGATGATCAGCACGGCCTGCACCACCGCCTGCAGCGCGTTGGCCAGCACCTTGCCCAGCAGCAGCGCGACCCGGCTGACCGGCGTCACCCGGAACCGCTCGACGACGCCGGAGCGGTAATCGGCCAGCAGCCCGAAGCCGACGAACGAGCTGCCGAACAGCGCCAGCTGGGCGATCAGCGCCGGCGTCAGCAGCATCCAGCCCTGCACTTCGGTCAGGCCCTGGCCCTGCATGGCCTGCACCATCAGCGGCCCGAACAGGAACAGGTACAGCAGCGGCTGCATGATCCCGATCAGCACCCAGGTCGGGTTGCGCAGGGCCGCGGTCATGTCGCGGCGGAAGATCAGCCAGGTGTCACGCAGCACGGCCGGCCTCCTCCGCTTCCCGCAGCGAACGCCCGGTCAGCGTCAGGAAGACGTCGTCGAGCGTCGGCCGGTGGACCTCCACCGACAGCATCGCGATGCTCTTCGCGTCCAGCGCCCGCAGCAGCTCCGGCAGCGCGACGTCGCCGCGCGGCACCCGGAACCGGATCTCCCCGCCGTCGACCGACAGCTCCTGGGCGCCCGCGAGCCGCCCGGCGATCTCCGCGGCGTCCGCGGCCTGCTCCGGGGCCACGCCCACCTCGACGCGGTCGCCGTTGACCCGCGCCTTGAGCGCGTCCGGCGTCCCCTCGGCGACGATCTGGCCGTCGTCGATCACGATCAGCCGGTCCGACAGCGCGTCCGCTTCGTCGAGGTAGTGGGTGGTCAGGAAGACCGTTACCCCTTGTTCGGCGCGCAGCCGGCGGATGTGGTCCCACAGGTTGGCGCGGCTCTGCGGGTCGAGGCCGGTCGACGGCTCGTCGAGGAACACCAGGCCGGGCGAGTGGATCAGGCCGAGCGCGATGTCGAGCCGCCGCCGCTGCCCGCCCGAGAGCGTCTTGGTCAGCCGCTGGTCCAGCCCGGTCAGGTCGAGCTGTTCGGCGAGTTCGGCGCCGCGCGCGATCGCGTCGGCCTTGGTCATCCGGTAGAGCCGGCCCTGCAGCTCCAGTTCGTCGGCGACCTTGCTTTCGGGTGCGCTGCCGCCGCCCTGGGCGACGTAGCCGATGCGCTTGCGCACGCCCAGCGGGTCTTCGAGCAGGTCGCGGCCGCCGACGGTCGCGGTGCCCGCGGTCGGCTTCAGCAGCGTGGTCAGCATCCGCAGGGTGGTCGTCTTCCCGGCGCCGTTGGGCCCGAGGAAGCCGACCAGCTCACCCGCTTCGACGTCGAGGTCGACGCCCTTCACCGCGTGGACTTCGCCCCCAGTGCGGCCCTTGCGGCGGAACCGCCGCTCGAGACCGCGTGCCGTGATCATGAGATCCCCTCTCGAAAATTTAGTCAAACTTGACTAGTGAGGCGCACTCTGTGCCCCACCGCAGGTGGAACTCCCGGTCGCCGTCCTCGGTGACCCGGTGGGCGATCCGGTCCGGGCCTGCTTCGCCCGGCTCGACGTCGACCTGGCTCCAGCAGGTCCTCGGCGGTCGTCTTCTTCAGGGTGTGGTGTGTCGCCGACAACCGGGGCCTCCCTCCCGAAAACGCGCGTGACGCCCTCCGTAGGCTAATAAGGTATGAGCACCCCTGTGTTGACCGCGGTGGCCTGGCCCTATGCCAACGGCCCCCGCCACATCGGCCACGTGTCCGGATTCGGCGTCCCGTCCGACGTCTTCTCCCGCTACCAGCGAATGGCCGGCAACCGGGTGCTCATGGTGTCCGGGACCGACGAACACGGCACCCCGATCACCGTCCAGGCGGACAAGGAGAACTCGACCCCGCAGGAGACGGCGGACAAGTACACCCGCCAGATCGGCACCGACCTGCAGGGCCTCGGCCTCTCCTACGACCTGTTCACCCGCACCACGACCGGCAACCACGCCGAGGTGACGCAGCAGATCTTTCTCGCGCTGCACCGCAACGGCTACGTCGTGCCCAAGACCACGCGCGGGGCGATCAGCCCGTCCACCGGCCGCACGCTGCCCGACCGCTACGTCGAGGGCACCTGCCCGATCTGCGGGTACGACGGCGCGCGCGGCGACCAGTGCGACAACTGCGGCAACCAGCTCGACGCCGCGGAGCTGATCAACCCGAAGTCGCGGATCAACGGCGAGACGCCGAAGTTCGTCGAGACCGAGCACTACTTCCTCGACCTGCCGGCGTTCACCAAGACCCTCGGCGACTGGCTGGGCACCAAGACCGACTGGCGCCCGAACGTCCTCAACTTCACCAAGAACCTGATCGACGACATGCGGCCGCGGCCGATCACCCGCGACCTCGACTGGGGCGTCAAGATCCCCCTCGACGGCTGGCGCGACCAGCCGCTGAAGCGGTTCTACGTCTGGTTCGACGCGGTGATCGGGTACTTCTCGGCCAGTGTCGAGTGGGCGCGGCGCTCCGGCAACCCGGACGCGTGGCAGGAGTGGTGGAACAACGCCGACGCCCGGTCCTACTACTTCATGGGCAAGGACAACATCACCTTCCACGCCCAGATCTGGCCGGCGCTGCTGTTCGGCCACAACGGCGAGGGCGACAAGGGCGGCGAGCCCGGCAAGTACGGCAAGCTGCACCTGCCCGACGAGATCGTCTCCAGCGAGTTCCTCACCATGAGCGGCTCGAAGTTCTCGACCTCGCGCGGGCGCGTGATCTACGTCGAGGACTTCCTGCGCGACTTCGGCCCGGACACGCTGCGGTACTTCATCTCGGTCGCCGGCCCGGAGACCCAGGACACCGACTTCACCTGGGACGAGTTCGTCCGCCGGACCAACTTCGAGCTGGCCAACGAGTGGGGCAACCTGGTCAACCGGTCCATCTCGATGGCGCACAAGAACGTCGGCGCCATCCCGCGCCCGGAGGCCCCGACGGCGGCTGACGAAGAGCTGAAGGCGTTGTCGCGCAAGGCGTTCGACACCGCGGGCGCGCACCTGGCCCGGTCCCGGTTCAAGCTGGCGGCGGCCGAGGCGATGAAGGTCGTCACCGCGGCGAACAAGTACATCTCCGACCAGGAGCCGTGGAAGCTCAAGGACGACCCCACGCGGCGGGACACGGTGCTGCACACCGCGCTGCAGGTCGTCTCGGACGCCAACACGCTGCTGACACCGTTCCTGCCGCACTCGGCCCAGAAGGTGCACGAGGCCCTCGGCGGCACCGGCGTCTGGGCCGCCCAGCCGGAGCTCAAGGAGGTCGACGACCTCGACATCGACGGCCGGGTCAACCCGATCCTCACCGGCGACTACGCGGCCGAGCAGGCCAAGTGGGAGTCGGCGCCGATCGAGGTCGGCAAGCCGCTGGCCAAGCCGTCGCCGCTGTTCACCAAGCTCGACCCGGCGCTCGGCGAGACCGGCCCGGAGTGGGCACCGATCGTCAAGGAGTAAGAGGTAATGCATGGGTGACGAGAAGCGCGAGCTGCCGCCTGTCCCGGACAGGCTCCCGGTGTCGGTGGTGGACGCGCACACCCATCTCGACGCGTGCGGCGCGGTCACCGCGGCCGATGTCACGGCCATGGTCGACCGCGCCGAGCGCGCCGGCGTCGCCCGCGTCGTCACGGTCGCGGACGACCTCGCCTCGGCCCGCTGGGCCGCCGAGGCCGCCGGCTGGGACCGTCGCGTCTGGGCCGCCGTCGCGATCCACCCGACCCGGACCAAGGAGTTCGGCGAGGCCGAGAAGGCCGAGGTCGAGCGGCTGGCCGGGCACGAGCGGGTGGTCGCCGTCGGCGAGACCGGCCTCGACTACTACTGGGACTACTCGCCGCACGACGCCCAGCAGGAGGCGTTCCGCTGGCACATCGACCTCGCGAAGCGGCTCGGCAAGCCGCTGATGATCCACGACCGCGAGGCCCACGACGACGTGTTGCGCATCCTGGCCGAAGAGGGTGCGCCGAATGCCGTAATTTTCCATTGTTTTTCGGGGGACGCGGAAATGGCCCGCAAGTGCGTCGACGCGGGCTTTGTCCTTTCCTTCGCGGGCACGGTGACGTTCAAGAACGCGAAGGGGCTCCACGAGGCGGCCCGGCTCTGCCCGCCGGGGCAGTACCTCGTCGAGACCGACGCGCCGTTTCTGACCCCCCACCCGTTCCGTGGGCGGCCGAACGAGCCGTTCGGCGCCGCTTACACCGTCCGTCACCTCGCGGCGCTCAGGGGCGAAGCTGTCCACGAAGTCGCCGAAGCGGTCCGGACCACCGCCGAGCGGGTCTACCGACTCCCCAGCGTCACCCCGGGGTGAACGCATTGCGACAACAGGGTTTCCGGCTCGTCCACCTGATGGAGTGACCCAGATCACGACACTCCGGGGGGTGTTTGCGCAACCCGCCGCGACCCGTTACTGTCCCGTGATCGTGCCGGTCGGACCTGCGCTCAGCAGTTGCCGATCGTCACGCCCAGTCGTAGAGACGGCGCCCCCGACCGTCGTCTCGTGAAAGGGAACGATCCCCGGTGACAGGTAGCAGACAGGCTGGAGCGCGCTCCGCCGTCCTCGAACGCAGTCATTTCGAGGACACCGCGTACGGCCAGCTCGACTTCTCCGACGACCCGAACATCACGCAGCAGGACATCCTCGCCGCGCTCGGCCCCGATGCCGACGCGATGATGGCCGAGATCGACGTCGACGTCGACGAACTGATCCGCCTCATCAACGCCGAGACGACGTACCTGCCGCCGATCGTCATCCCGGACGGCCTCGAGGAGGACCGCACCGCTTCCCCCGAAGCGCGCCGTGCGGCTCTGGACGAGGGCCTCCGCCAGACGACCAAGGTCTGGAAGCGCCGGTTCCTCAAGGGCGCCGTCCTCAGCGTCATGATCTCCGTCGCCGGCGGCGGCGCGGCCGCGCTGGCGATGAACAAGAGCATCACCGTCGACGTCGACGGCCACCAGCAGACCGTGCACTCCTTCGGCGGCACCGTCGGCGAGGTGCTCGAGGACGCGGGCCTGTCCGTCGGCGAGCACGACTCGCTCTCGCCCTCCCCGCAGGCGGAGGTCGGCGACGGCGGCGTCATCAAGCTCGAGCGCGGCCGCCAGCTGAAGCTGATCGTCGACGGCGCCGAGCGCACCTCCTGGGTCCGCGCGACCCACCTCGGCGACGCGCTGAGCCAGCTCGGGATGACCGAGATGGACAAGGCCGGCACCTGGATGTCGATGCCGAAGAGCGGCGAGCTGCCGCTGCAGGGCGCGACCGTCGAGATCAAGACGCTCAAGAACATCACCCTGTACGACGGCGGGAACGCGCCGAAGCAGGTCAAGACCACGGCCGTGACGACGAAGGAGTTCCTGGGCGAGTACAAGCTCACCCTGGGCCCGGAGGACCAGGCCGAGGGCGGCCTGGACGTCAAGCTGACCGACGGCGCCGAGGTGCACATCAGCCGCACCGGCGTCTCGACGGTCGTCCAGAAGGAGAGCATCGACCCGCCCGAGCAGCGCGTCGACGACCCGAACCTCGCCAAGGGCAAGACGCAGGTCGAGGACCCCGGCACGCCGGGCCAGAAGGAAGTGACCTACAAGGTCACGCAGAAGAACGGCAAAGAGGTCGGCCGGGAGAGCATCTCCGAGAAGGTCATCACCCAGCCGAAGCCGAAGATCGTCCACGTCGGCACCAAGGAAGCCCCGACCCCGGCGATCGGCGACGGCTCCGCGTGGGACCGCATCGCGCAGTGCGAGTCGGGCGGCAACTGGGCCATCAACACCGGCAACGGCTACTACGGCGGCCTCCAGTTCGACAAGCGCACGTGGGACGCCTACGGCGGCGACCAGTACGCGAACCTGCCGAACCAGGCTTCGCGCGAGCAGCAGATCGCGGTCGCGGAGAAGGTCCGCGACGCCCGCGGCGGCTACAGCGCCTGGCCGGTCTGCGGCAAGAAGGCCTGAGCCCCCCTTCGGAACGGCCCCCGTCCACCGGACGGGGGCCGTTCCGCGTGTCGCCCCTCAATCACGCGAGATCCGCGCTCAATCACGCGAGATCCGCCTCCAATCACGCGAGATGCGCCTCTGATCACGCGGGATCCGCCGCTGATCACGCCGGATCCGGGTTCAAGTAGGCTCGTCCGGTGGTTGAACTGCTGGGACCGGCCGAAATCCGTGCGCTGGCGGCCGAACTCGACGTGCGGCCGACCAAGAAGCTCGGGCAGAACTTCGTGCACGACCCCAACACCGTCCGGCGGATCGTCGAGCTGGCGAACGTCGGCGAGGGCGACGTCGTCCTCGAGGTCGGGCCCGGGCTCGGGTCGCTGACCCTCGGGCTGCTCGCCACCGGCGCCCGGGTGGTCGCCGTCGAGATCGATCCCAAGCTCGCCGAGCGGCTGCCCGAGACGGTGGCCGAGCGGGGCCCGGAAGCGGCCGGAAACCTCACCGTCGTCGGGGCGGACGCCCTGCGCGTCACCCGCGAAGAACTGGGCGAGCCGACCGCTCTCGTCGCGAACCTGCCCTACAACGTCGCCGTGCCCGTCGTGCTGCACCTGCTGGCTGAGGTGCCCTCCCTCCGGAGCGGCCTCGTCATGGTGCAGACCGAGGTCGCCGACCGGATGGCCGCCGGCCCCGGCAGCCGGATCTACGGCGTGCCCAGCGTCAAGCTCGCCTGGTACGGCCCCGCACGCAAGGTCGCCGCCGTGCCACGCTCGGTGTTCTGGCCGGTGCCGAACGTCGATTCCGCGCTCGTCGCCTTCGAGCGGGCCGACGCGACGGCGTCCGACGACCGGGACGTCCTCTTCGGCCTGGTGGACGCCGCATTCTCACAACGCAGGAAGACGCTCCGGGCCGCGCTCGCGGGCTGGGCGGGCTCGGCCGAGCGCGCCGGCGAACTCCTGACGGCGGCCGGGATCGACCCCAAGACCCGTGGCGAGCAGCTGGATGTGCACGACTTCGCCCGCATCGCCGCCGCGCGTTAGCGACTCCACAGTGGAGGCGTGAAAATACGCCCGCCCAGCCCGTGATCCCGCGATTCGGACACCTCCACTCGTGTGATCTGGGCCAACGGGCTTGCTTTCGCTCCTCGGGATCGGTTTTACTCAGTACGTCCATCCCGAGCGACTGAGAGACCTGGCTCGCCGAAGTCGCAGCAACCACCCTCCACAGGGCAGGTGCTACCGCCAGGACCGATGGAGGCCGTTTTCGATGAAGAGGGTAGCCCGCCCCCTGCTCCTGACCAGGCGTCGCGTTGTCGACGAAGGCCGCCGCTCCGTGACCGCGTGTCGACGCTCCCGCTGAGCTAGTCCGAGCCGGTCCACCTCTTCTTCACGCACCGTCCGAACAGGACGGAACTCGCTTGCGGCCGGGTGCTGCGCGCTGCCTGCACCCCGTTTTCTGGAGCCTTCGTGATCACCGTCGAAAACCTGTCCAAAACCTTTGCCACCAACGGAAACTCCGTCGTCGCGCTGCGGGACGTGAGCGTCGACGTCCAGGCCGGCTCGCTGTTCGGCGTGGTCGGTCCCGCCGGGTCGGGCAAGTCCGTCCTCGCCCGGTGCATCGCCCTGCAGGAGCGCCCGGACCGCGGTGTCGTCCGCCTCGACGGCCTCAACACCGGCACCCTCGACGGCCGCCGCCTCCGCGAAATCCGCCGTCAGCTCGGCGTCGTTTCCACGAAACCGGAGCTGATCGCCGAGCGCACCATCGCCGGCAACATCGCTTCCCCGCTCGAGCAGCTCGGCGTCGACGGCCCGCAGCGCCGCAGCCGGGTCGGCTCGCTGCTCGACCTCGTCGGCCTGACCCAGCGCGCCACGCAGCGGCCCGGTGAGCTGTCCGCCGGGCAGCTCCGCCGCGTCGCGGTCGCGAAGGCGCTGGCGGCGGCCCCGGCCGTGCTGCTCGCCGACGACCCGACCGCCGGCGTCGACCCGGAGGAGGCCGGCGCGGTGCTCGCCGTCCTCGACCGGGCGCGCTCCGAGCTGGGCACCACGATCGTCGTCACGACGCCGGACGCGGGCGTGGTCCGCCGGGTCTGCGACGACGTCGCGGTGCTGGAGGACGGCACGGTCGTCGAGCGCGGCACGGTGCTCGACCTGATCTCGAACCCGGCCAGCCGCACCGCCCAGGCGCTGCTGCCGGCCATCGAGACCACCCGCTCGCAGGCGGCGCGCTACGACCGCTCGGCCGACGTCGTGCTGGTCGGTTTCGCGTCGGTGGGCGCGCTGCTGCCCGAGGCCGCGGGCCGCTTCGACGTCGAGTTCGCCACCATCGGCGGCGGCCTGACCCGCATCGGTGACACGCCGGTCGGCCGGTTCCGCCTCGGTGTCCGCGGCGAGCGCGCCGACGCGGCGCTGGCCTGGGTCGCCGAGCGCGGCGGGCACGTGACGCACACCGCGCGCGGCCCGCAGGGTGTCGCGGCCGCCTGACCCCCCGCCCCAAGCGCCCCAATGTGGCGTTGGGTGCATGTGACGCACCCAATGTGGCGTTCGGTGCGTCCAACGCACCCAACGCCACATTGGGGCGTTCGGGCGGGCACGTAGGCTGGTCGGGTGCTCGCCGTAGTTCCGCCCCCAGTCACCGTCCGGGTCCCGGCCAAGGTCAACCTGCACCTTTCGGTCGACGACCTGCGCGAAGACGGTTACCACGAGCTGGTCACCGTGTTCCAGGCGCTGTCGCTGACCGACGAGGTGACCGTCGCGGTCACCGAAGAGCCCGGCATCGAGGTCTACGGCGAGGGGGAGGGCTCGGTCCCGACCGGCCCCGAAAACCTGGCCTGGCGGGCCGTCGAGGCGCTCGCCGCGCACGTCGGGCGCACCGGCGAGCCGAAGGTCCGGGTGGTGCTGCGCAAGGGCATCCCGGTCGCCGGCGGCATGGCGGGCGGCAGCGCCGACGCGGCGGCGACGCTGGTCGGGCTCGCCTCGCTGTGGGGACTCGACGTCACCCGTGACGAGCTGGCCGAGCTCGCCGCCGGCCTGGGCAGCGACGTCCCGTTCGCGCTGTACGGCGGCACCGCCCTGGGCACCGGTCGCGGCGAGCAGCTCGTCCCGGTGCTGTCGCGGCACACGTTCCACTGGGTGCTGGCTTTCGCCGCCGAAGGGCTGTCGACGCCGAAGGTGTTCGGCGAACTCGACCGCCTGCGCGCGGCGGGCAACCCGCCCCGGATCGGTTCGCACACACCGGTCGTCGAGGCGCTGGCGTCGGGCGACCCACGCCAGCTGGCCCTGCTGCTGGGCAACGACCTCCAGGCGGCGGCGGTCTCACTGCGGCCCGACCTGCGCCGCACGCTCCGGGCGGGCGTGAACGCGGGCGCGCTCGCGGGCACGGTGTCCGGTTCCGGCCCGACGTGCGCGTTCCTCTGCGAAGACGCGCAGTCGGCGGTGGAGGTCGCGGCCGAGCTGTCGGGCGCCGGCGTCTGCCGCACGGTCCGCGTGGCCCACGGCCCCGTCCCCGGCGCCCGGTTGGTCGGCGGGGACGACGCGCCACGCCCGGCGCCGCCGCGGGTGCACGCATGAAGCACGCCGAGTTCGCCTTCCCCGGCCCGCTGCGCGACAAGCTGGTCGCGGCGATCCTGCGCGGGGAGAAGACGTCGACCACCGGCCTGGTCGCCGAATACGAGAAGTACGGCGAAGAACTGCCTGTCGTCGGCGAGCGCGAGCTGATGATCGACTCGGCGGGCAACGGCGTCGCGGTGCTCGAGACCACCGAGGTGCGCGTCCTCCCTCTGTCCGAAGTGGACTTGCAGCACGCGCTCGACGAGGGCGAGGGCTTCACCAGCGTCGCCGAGTGGCGTGCCGACCACACGGACTACTGGCAGAGCGCGGAAATGCGCGCGGTCATGGAAGACCCGGAGTTCGCCGTGGACGACACGACCCTCGTCGTGGCGACGCGGTTCGTCATCGTGGAAAGGATCGGCTGAGCAGTGGCCAACCTGGTCAACCTGGAGGCGGTGAGCAAGTCCTACGGGGTTCGCCCGCTGCTGGACGGCGTTTCCCTCGGCATCGCGGCCGGGCAGCGCATCGGCGTCGTCGGCCTCAACGGGGGCGGCAAGACCACGCTGCTGGAAGTCCTTTCCGGACTCGCCGAGCCGGATTCCGGGCGGGTGAGCCAGGTTCGCGATCTGCGGATGGCCGTGGTCACCCAGCGCACGGAACTCCCGGACGGCAGCACGGTCGGCGACGTCGTGCTCGAGCGCTACGGCGCCGAGCACGAATGGGCCGCCGACGCGCGTGTCCGGTCCATTGTGGACGGCTTGGGCATCACGGCGATCGGTCTGGACACGCCGACGGCGAACCTGTCCGGCGGCGAGCGGCGCCGGGTCTCCCTGGCCGCCGCGCTGACCGGCGAGCTCGACCTGATCGTGCTCGACGAGCCGACCAACCACCTGGACGTCGAAGGTGTCCGCTGGCTCGCCGACCACCTGCTGGCCCGGAAGGTCGCCGTCGTGGTCGTCACGCACGACCGGTGGTTCCTCGACACGGTCGCGACGCTGACGTGGGAGGTCGCGAACGGCCGCGTCGAGCAGTACGAAGGTGGCTACGCCGACTGGATCTTCGCGCGCGCCGAGCGGGCGCGTCTGGCCGCGACGGCCGAGGAGAAGCGGCAGAACCTGGCCCGTAAGGAGCTGGCGTGGCTGCGCCGCGGCCCGCAGGCGCGCTCGTCGAAGCCGCGCTACCGCGTCGAGGCGGCCGAAGCGCTGATCGCCGACGTCCCGCCGCCGCGCGATTCCGTCGAGCTGCAGGCGTTCGCGAAGCGGCGGCTCGGGAAAACCGTGCTGGAGCTGGAAGACACGACGTACGCGGTGGGCGAGCGGACGCTGCTCGACCACGTCACCTGGCGGATCGGCCCAGGCGACCGGATCGGCCTGGTCGGCGTCAACGGCTCGGGCAAGACGTCGCTGCTGAAGCTGCTCGGCGGTGACGTCGAGGGCTCGACGGGGCGCCGGATCGAGGGCAAGACGGTCGCGCTCGCGCACCTGCGTCAGGAGCTCGACGACCTGCCCGGCGACCTGCGCGTGCTGCAGGCGATCGAGCAGGTGGCCGGGCGGGTGGTGTTCGGCAAGCAGGAGATGACGGCGTCGCAGCTGGGCGAAAAGCTCGGCTTCCCGGCCGCCCGCCAGTGGACCCCGGTCGAGGACCTGTCGGGTGGCGAGCGCCGCCGGCTGCAGCTGTGCCGGCTGCTGATGGCCGAGCCGAACGTGCTGCTGCTCGACGAGCCGACGAACGACCTGGACATCGACACGCTCCAGCAGCTGGAGGACCTCCTCGACGGCTGGCCGGGCACGATGGTGGTGGTGTCCCACGACCGCTACCTGGTGGAGCGGGTGTGCGACACGATCGTCGCCCTGTTCGGCGACGGCCGGATCACCCACCTGCCCGGCGGCATCGAGGAGTACCTGAACCGCCGGGCAGCGGCTCGTCCGGTCTCCGGCCCGGCGCCTTCGGTGGAGAAGGTGGAGGCGAAGAAATCGGCGGCGGACCTGCGCGCGGCCCAGAAGGAACTCGGCCGCCTGGAGCGCAAGCTCGACCAGCTGCACGCGAAGGAGGAGAAGCTCCACGCGTCCTTGCTGGCGGCCGCGACGGACCCGGCGAAGCTGATGGAGCTGAACGCCGAGCTGAAGGGCGTCCAGGGCGAGATCGAGGACGTCGAGGGCCGCTGGCTGGAGACGTCCGAGCTGCTGGAATGAGAGTCGCCGGGCCGGACGAACCGCTCGGGCGGCCGATCGAGTGGCAGGGGCGAGCAGGCCCCGAGCTCGTCTTCGTCCGGCTGCGGGGGCAGCGCCAGGTGGACCGCCGGCTTCGAGGCCCCGTTTCCGCGTTGCTCGGCGGATGTTGACGTCCAGACAGTAATGTTCCCGCTATGAGCAGGTTCGTGGACACGCTCGTCGCCACCGCGACGAAGCGGGGGCAGCAGCGCGGCATGGTCACCGGGGAGCCGAAGGAGCCGGTCCGGCGGACCTGGGCCGAGGTGCACGCCGAGGCGCGGCGGATCGCCGGTGGCCTGGTGGCCGGCGGGTTCGAACGCGGGGGTGCGGTCGCCGTGCTGGCCGCCGCGCCGGTGCTGATCGCGCCGACCGTGCAGGCCGTCTGGCTGGCCGGCGGCAGCGTCACCATGCTGCACCAGCCGACCCCGCGCACCGACCTCGCCGAGTGGGCCGAGGACACCGTGCGGGTGCTCGGGATGATCGGCTCCGACCTGGTGCTGCTGGGCGAGCCCTTCGACCAGCTCGCGCCGGTGCTGGAGGAGAAGGGCATCGGGTTCCAGCTCATCACCGAGCTCGCCGCGGCCGAGCCGCTCGCCGACGTCGTCACCACCGACGAGGGCGACACCGCGCTCCTGCAGCTCACCAGCGGCTCGACCGCCGACCCCAAGGCCGTCCGGATCACCTACGGGAACCTGTACTCCAACGTCAAGGCCATGGTCGAGCGCGCGGAGTTCGACTTCGACGTCGACGTGATGGTGTCGTGGCTGCCGACGTTCCACGACATGGGCATGGTCGGCTTCCTGACCGTGCCGATGACCTTCGGCGTCGAGCTGGTCAAGATCACGCCGGTCGAGTTCCTCTCGGGGCCGTTGATCTGGCCGGAACTGATCACCAAGTACCACGGCACCACGACGGCCGCGCCGAACTTCGCGTACGCCATCGTCGGGCGCCGGATGGCGCGTGTCGACGAGGACGACGCCTACGACCTCTCGAAGCTGCGCATCGCGCTGAACGGCGCCGAGCCGATCGACGAGACCGCCGTCCAGACCTTTGTGGACGCCGGCGCCCGGTTCAAGATGCCCGCCGAGTGCGTCTTCCCGGCCTACGGCATGGCGGAGGCGACGCTCGCGGTGTCGTTCGCGCCGCTGTTCACCGGCCTCACCCTGGACGTCGTCGAAGCCGACGCGCTGGAGGCGGACAACCGCGCGGTGCCGGTGCCGGAGGGCGACCCGCGGCGCGGCACCGACAGCGTCCGGTCGTTCGCGCTGCTCGGGCGGCCCCTCGACGGGCTGGAGGCGGAGATCGTCGACGAGTCGGGCGCGCGGCTGGGCGAGCGCGAGGTCGGCGAGATCCGGCTGCGCGGCGAGGCCGTGACGCCGGGCTACCTGACCATGGACGGCCCGCTCGCGACGCAGGACGAGGCCGGGTGGCTGAACACCGGCGACCTCGGCTACCTGGTGGACGGCCAGATCGTCATCTGCGGCCGCCGCAAGGACGTCATCATCATGGGCGGCCGCAACCTGTACCCGACGGACATCGAGCGCGCGGCGACGTCGGTCGAGGGCGTGCGGGCGGGCAACGCGGTGGCGGTCCGGCTGGACGCGGGCAGCCGCCGCGAGCGGTTCGCGGTGGTCGTGGAGTCGAAGCTGGCGGGCGACGCCGAGGCCGAGAAGAACCTGATGAAGCAGGTGTCGGCCCGGGTCCGCGACGCGGTGGACATGCGGCCGTACGCGGTGGTGGTGCTCCCGGCGGGAAGCCTGCCGAAGACGCCGTCGGGCAAGGTCAAGCGCGCGGCGACGGCCCAGCAGTTCGCGGACCGGATCAGGAAGAACGCGGACGCCTGACCAGAGCGCCCCAATGTGGCGTTCGGTGCGTCGGACGCACCCAATGTGGCGTTCGGTGCGTTGGACGCACCCAATGTGGCGTTCGGTGCGTTGGACGCACCCAACGCCACATTGGGGTTTTCTCAGTAGCGGCCCTGGTGCTCGAACTGGGTGAGTACCAGGGCGGCTTGCGCGACCGCGCCGATGCGGTGGGGGCAGA
>NZ_JBSGBK010000092.1:0-33060 GCF_053601215.1 Amycolatopsis sp. NPDC004772 | reverse complement strand
TGGCGTGGTGGGTGGTTTGTCGTTTGGCTCCCCGCCCGACCTAACCCGCGTTACCACTCACGACCGGGGTGGCCGGCATTGTCGACAAGTCGGTGCTCGGCTTCCCTCGGGTGGCCACCCTTCGCGTAAGAGGATCTTGCGCACTTCCGCCGCCACCGCGCATGGTGACGATCGAACGTCCTGCCAGCCGTAGACGAGGCGCGCTCGCCCAGCGAGTTCGGCAGCGTTGTCCCTGCGACGGTCGCGGAATGCGACGCCGCCGGTTGCGTGTGTGGCTCGACCGTCGAGCCGGATCGTGACTGCGGCGCCGTGGACGTCATAGGTGACGTCCTCCCACAATGTCTTCCCGTCGACGATGAAGGGCGTCTGTCGTTCGCCGCGAGGTAGCCCGTGGCGGTCCTCGACGTTCTCGAGGTATTCGACTTCCAGCGCGGACATCAGCCCGGCGGCGACGAGAGCGAGTCCACGGCGAATGGCGGCACGATAGCGGTACGGCGGCCGCAGCAGCAGGCAATCCTGAACGTCGTTGACGGGGATCGAGCTCCGGCTCACCAGGTCGACGACGAGCAACGTCGCTTCTCGTGCGGTCGGCTGTGAAACCGCCAGGTCGAGAATGGTGTCGGGTCCGCGGGTCCGGGCTGGTGTGGTCGCCAGCGTCGTGTACCGCAGCGCTCGCGAACGGTGGACGACGACGAGGGGACGTTGCGAGATCGCGGAACTGGTGTACGGCACGGTGATCTCCACCGGCCGATCCGCCAGGGGTATCAGCCCCCATTCCTCCGCTGCCGTGTGGTGGCTGAGGACGGCGTTCGCGCCGCCGTAGAGCAAAGCCGCGAAGAAGCGGGCGGGCCGGGGTAACTCTCCGGTGAATGTCGCGTAGACCCGTGGTAGCACGCGTTGCCACCGGCCGGCCTCGACGTTGGCCTCGATGTCCGCTCTGGTGTGGCCGAACGAGCGGAGCTGTTCACCGCTGACGACACCGTGTTGGGCGTCGAGCAGCGGTTGCCAGCCGAGGCGGGCTCCGTCCGGTATGCGGTCGGCCGACCAGCGTGTGTGCAGGGGCATGTCTCGACCATGGCGCCTTCAGACACGCGGTGGTGAGCACAACCTGAATCTGTGGATAACCGAAACCGATGTGGACAAGTGTCGTGAGTGGTAAGGCGGGTTAGAACCCGCCTTACCACTCACGAGCGCGGGAGGCTATTCCTGGAGGGAGAGGGCCTGGCTCGGGCAGACGTGCACCGCTTCGCGGGCCTTCTCGACCAGCTCCCCCTGCGGCTGGTCGTCGAGCACGATGACCGTGCCGTCCTCCTCGCTCTGGTCGAACAGCGACGGCTCGGTGAGCACGCACTGACCGGCGCCGACGCACTTGCCGGTGTCCGCGATGATCTTCATGGTCCTCTTCTCCTGTGGTGGTTTGGCAGTTCGTCTCTACCAGGTCACCGGCAGCCGGTACAGGCCGTAGATGGCCGCGTCGTCCTTGAACGGCAGGTCGTCGACCGGCGCGGCCAGCTTCAGGCCGGGAATCCGGCTGAAGAGCGTGTCGAAGACGATCTGCAGTTCCATCCGGGCGAGGTTCTGGCCGAGGCACTGGTGCGGGCCGAAGCCGAAGGCGACGTGGTGCCGCGCGCCGCGTTCGATGTCCAGTTCGTCGGGATTTTCGAACGCCGCTTCGTCGCGGTTGGCCGCGTAGCCCAGCGCCAGCACACCCTCGCCCGCCCGGATCAGCTGCCCGCCGACCTCGGCGTCCTCCACGCACAGCCGCGCCGTGGCGGCGTCGACGATGGTGAAGTACCGCAGGAGCTCCTCGACGGCGTCGAGCGTCTTGCCCGGGTCGTCCTTGACCAGGGCCAGCTGGTCCGGGTTCTCCAGCAGCCCGACCGTGCCGAGGGAGATCATGTTCGCCGTCGTCTCGTGCCCGGCCAGGAGCAGCAGGAACCCGGTCGCGGCCAGCGCGGGCCGCCGGTAGGTGCCCTCTTCGCGCAGCTTGACGATCTGCCGGCCGAGCAGGTCGTCCGGCGGGTTGTCCTCCTTGCCGGCGATGAGGTCGCTCATGTAGCCGCGGACGGACTCGACCGCGGCCCGCCGCTCCAGCGGGGGCGTGTCGCGCTTGATCAGCTTCGCCGTCTGGGTCTGGAAGAAGTCGTGGTCGGCGTACGGCACCCCGAGCATCTCGCAGATGACCAGCGACGGCACCGGCAGCGACAGCATCTCGACCAGGTCACCCGGCTTCGGGCCGGCCAGCAGCGCGTCGATCCGCTCGTCGACGATCTCCTGGATCCGCGGCCGCAGCGCCTCCATCCGGCGCACGGTGAACTCGCCGAGCACGGCCTTGCGGGCCGGCCCGTGCTCGGGCGCGTCCATGGTGATCATGGTGCGCTCGTCGTCCGGCCGCCGGAGGCCCGGCACCAGCTGCGGGAAGTCCGGGTGCTGCCGGTCGGCGCTGAACCGCCGGTCGTTCAGCACGGTCCGGACGTCTTCGTGCTTGCTGACCACCCAGGCCTGCTTGCCGGCGGGCAGCCGCACCCGGGTGACCGGCTCCTCCTCGCGGATCTCGGCGTACGCCGGCGGCGGCGCGAACGGGCAGGTCCGGGTCATCGGGAACTCGTGGACGGCGGTCATGGCGTCCCCCTCACCAGGTCACGGGCAGGCAGTAGAGGCCGAAGATCGACGAGTCGTGCTTGAACGGCAGCTGGTCCACCGGCGCGGCCAGCTTGAGGTCCGGGATGCGGCGGAACAGCGTGTCGAAGACGATCTGCAGTTCCATCCGGGCGAGGTTCTGGCCGAGGCACTGGTGCGGTCCGAAGCCGAAGGCGACGTGGTGCCGGGCGCCGCGCTCGAGGTCGAGCTCGTCGGCGTTCTCGAACGCCTCGGCGTCGCGGTTGCCGGAGTAGCTCAGGCCGAGCACGCCCTCGCCCGCGCGGATCAGCTGCCCGCCGATCTCGACGTCCTCGGTGGCCACGCGCGAGGTCGCGAACTCGGCGATGGTGAAGTACCGCAGCAGCTCCTCGACGGCGTCGAGGGTCTTGCCGGGGTCGTTCTTGATGATCGCGAGCTGGTCCGGGTTCTCCAGGAGGGCCACGGTGCCGAGCGAGATCATGTTCGCCGTCGTCTCGTGCCCGGCGAGGAGCAGCAGGAAGGCGAGGGAGACCAGCGAGTCGTGGTCGGCTTCGCCGTGCTCTTCGCGCTGCTTGAGGACCTGGCGGCCGAGCAGGTCGTCGGTCGGGTTCTTCTCCTTCTCGGTGACCAGCTCGTCGAGGTAGTTCTGCAGCTCTTCCACGGCCTGCATGCGCGCTTCCTGCGTCACCTCGCGGTTGAGCAGGGTGGAGCTGCGCGTCTGGAAGAAGTCGTGTTCGGCGTACGGGACGCCGAGCTGCTCGCAGATGACCAGCGACGGGACCGGCAGCGACAGCGCCGAGACCAGGTCCGCGGGCTTCGGGCCGGCCAGCATCGCGTCGATGTGCTCGTCGACGATCTGCTGGATCCGCGGATGCAGCGCCTTCATGCGCTTGACGGTGAACTCGCCGACGACCTCGCGGCGGGCGGCGCCGTGCTCCGGCGGGTCCATGTTGATCAGGGACGCGGTGAAGCGGCGGCGCTGCGGACGTCCCTCGCGCGTCAGGATCGGGAAGCCCGGGTTGAACCGGTCGGAGCTGAACCGCGGGTCGTTGAGCACGGTCCGGACGTCCTCCAGCCGCGTCACCGCCCACGCCTCCTGGCCGGACTGCAGGGTGACGCGGTGGACCGGGCCGGCGTCGCGCAGCTCCTCGTACGCCGGCGGCGGGGCGAACGGGCAGGTGCGGGCCAGCGGGAAGGTCTCGTCCCGGGTTGCGGGCTCGACCAGATCAGTCATTTCGGACCCCCTAAATCGGACGGAAAGTATGCGGAGGATTACATTCCGGTTCTCTAGCCCAAGGTACCGAAGCGGAAGGATGTCGTCCACTAGATGCCGCCTACCCATTCGAGGAGGCGGTGTGTGGCCGGTTGACCGTGCGAGAATCACCCCGCGCGATTCAGCGGAAGGCGAACGGCATGACGGCAGACCCCGAGACCACCCTGCGGGCGGACGCGCGCCGCAACCGCGACCAGATCCTGGCCGCCGCGAAGAGCATCTTCGCCGCTTCCGGTCCCGAGGTGCCGATGGAGGAGATCGCCCGCGCGGCCGGCGTCGGCGTCGGCACGCTGTACCGCCGCTTCCCGGACCGCGACGCGCTGGTCCGCGCGGTCGCGATGGACAACTTCGAGCGGGTGCTGATCGACGCGCGGGTGATCGCGGCGGAGGAGACGTCGTCGTGGCGCGCGCTGGAGCGGCTGCTGCGGCAGTCGGTGGAGCTGCAGCTGAGCGTGCAGCTGGCGATGGTGTCGCACCGGGCCCTGGTGATCCTCAAGGGCGACCCGGAGGTCCGCCGGCTGCGCGACGAGATCCTGGCGGTCCTCGACGGCTTCGTCGACGGCGCGCAGGCCGAGGGCAAGCTCCGCGACGACGTCGGCTCGGGTGACATCGCGATCCTGTTCGCCACGCTGCTGCGCCAGGCGCGCGCGAAGACGCCGGAAGTGGCCGAGATGGCGGCGCGCCGGTGTGTCGGCATCATGATCGACGGCCTCAGCGCGCGGCCGGGTACCGAGCTGCCGGGCCGTCCGATCACTTCCGGCGACCTCGACCCCGACTGATTTCGCGGATTTCCGTGTTAGGGTTCCGCCTCGTTCTGCCGGAATTGCAGCTGCGGGCGGGAAAATGCGACGAAGAACGCTGGCCGTGTTGTTGGCGATTTCCTTCCCGGTGCTCGCCGGGTGCGGCGGCACGCCCGTCGACGGCGTGGCGGCCGCATCGCCGCCTTCGCCGGTGACCTCGTCCTCTTCGTCACCGGCGCCGGTCTCCTCTTCGTCGTCGCCGACGCCTTCGACGTCCCGAACTGCACCTCCGCCGACGCCGACCCCGCCGTCGGCCACGCCGGTGCGGAACTGCCGCACCCCGGAGTTCACCACCAGCGACCCCGACGGCGGCTGGACGGACGGCGGCTACTACGTCCACAACAACATGTGGAACGCCGAAGAAGCGGGCCCGGAAACACTGCGGGCGTGCGCGTACGACAACTGGTACGTCGATTCCACCCAACCCGATTCGACGTCGGTGAAAACCTATCCGAACGTGCACAAGGACATCAACAATCAGAACGGGAAACCGTTCAACGACTATTCGGTGATCGCATCGACGTTCGCCGGCCGCGGCCCCGGGGTGGGCGTCTACGACGTGGCGTACGACCTGTGGCTGAACGGCGTGGGCAACGGCGCCGGCGTCAGCGAGCTGATGGTCTGGACGGAGAACCGCAAGCAGGTCCCGGCGGGCGACAAGCTGACGACGTACACGGCGGGCGGCTTCACCTACGACGTCTGGGCGGACGACGAGGGGTACGTGGCGTTCGTGTCCCGCTCGACGCAGTATTCGGGCAGCGTCGACCTGAAGGCGATGATCGCCTGGGCGATCGGCAAGGGCCTGATCCCGCCCAACCCGACGGTCAACCAGATCGGCTACGGCATCGAGTTCTGTTCGACCGGCGGCGGCAAGGCGCGGTTCACGCTGTCGGACTTCTCGGTGACGATGAGCTAGTCGTGAGTGGTAAAGAGGGTTCTAACCCTCCTTACCACTCACGACCGGCGGGAGCAGGATTCCGCTCAGACGCCCAGCGGGTGCCAGACCGTCTTCGCCTCCAGGTAGCGCCGCAGGCGGGTGAGATCCGGCGCTGCCGTCCAGTCCGGCTCCGCGTCCGGGACTGTCAGCACCCTCTTCACCGTGTTCGCCGCTTCGCGGGCCAGCCCCGGGCGGTCGGCCGGGGCCGCTCCCGTCGGGTCCAGGGCGTTGACGTCGCCGTGCGAAGCCAGCCACGGGCCCAGCTCGGCCGCCCGGCCGGTCAAGATGTTCGCCACGCCTCCCGGGACGTCGGAGGTCGCCAGGACCTCCGACAGCGTGATCGCCGGCAGCGGCCGCTCCGCGCTCGACACCACCACCGCCGTCGAGCCCGTCGCCAGGACCGGGGCCAGCACCTCCACCAGCCCCAGCAACGACGAGGCCTGCGGCGCCAGGACGCCGACCACGCCCGTCGGCTCCGGGACCGTGAACGAGAAGTACGGGCCCGCCACCGGGTTCGCCGCGCCGAGGACCGTGGCGATCTTGTCCGTCCAGCCCGCGTACCAGACCCAGCGGTCGATCGCCGCGTCCACAAGGGACTCGGCCTTCTTGCCGCCGAGGCCTTCCGACGCCGAAACCTCGGAAACGAACTGGTCGCGGCGGCCCTCCAGGACCTCGGCCACCCGGTAGAGCACCTGGCCGCGGTTGTACGCCGTCGCCGCCGACCAGCCGGGGAACGCCTTGCGCGCGGCCACCACCGCGTCGCGGACGTCCTTGCGGGACGCGTGGGCCGCGTTCGCCAGGAACTTGCCCTTGCCGTCCGTCACCGGGTACACCCGGCCGGACTCCGAACGAGGGAACTTGCCGCCGATGTACAGCTTGTACGTCTTCGCGACGGAGATTCGGTCAGACATTCAGGTACGCCTCCAGCCCGGTGCGGCCGCCTTCGCGCCCGAAGCCGGATTCCTGGTAGCCGCCGAACGGGGCGGCGGGGTCGAAGCGGTTGAAGGTGTTGGCCCAGACCACGCCGGCGCGCAGCTGGTTCGCCATCCACAGGATCCGGGAGCCCTTTTCGGTCCAGATGCCGGCCGACAGCCCGTACGGCGTGTTGTTCGCCTTCGCGACGGCCTCGTCCGGCGTGCGGAACGTCAGCACCGACAGCACCGGGCCGAAGATCTCCTCGCGCGCGATCCGCATCGACTGGTGGACGTTCGCGAACACCGTCGGGGCGAAGAAGAACCCGCGGTCCGGGACCGGGCACGGGCTGGTCCAGCGCTGCGCGCCCTCGGCGTCACCCGACTCGACGAGCCCGCGGATCTTCGCCAGCTGCTCGGCGGAGTTGATCGCCCCGATGTCGGTGTTCTTGTCCAGCGGGTCGCCGATGCGCAGGGTCGAGACGCGGTAATGCAGCTTTTCGAGGACCTCTTCGGCGATGGACTCCTGGACCAGCAGGCGCGAGCCCGCGCAGCAGACGTGGCCCTGGTTGAAGAAGATGCCGTTGACGATGCCCTCGACGGCCTGGTCGAGCGGCGCGTCCTCGAACACGATGTTCGCCGCCTTGCCGCCCAGCTCGAGGGTCAGCTTCTTCGCCGTGCCCGCGACCTGGCGCTGGATCGCCTTGCCGACCTCGGTCGAGCCGGTGAAGGCGATCTTGTCGATGTCGGCGTGCTCCACGATGGACGCGCCGATGTCGCCCGCGCCCGGGAGGATGTTCACCACGCCCGGCGGCAGCTCGGCCTGCTGGCAGATCTCCGCGAAGACGAGCGCGGTGAGCGGCGTCGTCTCGGCCGGCTTCAGGACCACGGTGTTGCCGGTGGCCAGCGCCGGGGCGATCTTCCAGGCCAGCATCAGCAGCGGGAAGTTCCACGGGATGATCTGCCCCGCGACACCGAGCGGCTGCGGGTTCGGGCCATAGCCCGCGTACTCGAGCTTGTCGGCCCAGCCCGCGTGGTAGAAGAAGTGCGCGGCGGCCGTCGGGACGTCGGAGTCGCGCGACTCCTTGATCGGCTTGCCGTTGTCCAGGCTCTCCAGCACGGCGAGCTCGCGCGAACGCTCCTGGATCAGCCGCGCGATGCGGAAGAGGTACTTCGCGCGCTCGGTGCCCGGCATCTTCGACCACACGGAGTTGTACGCCTTGCGCGCGGCCTTCACCGCGATGTCCACATCGGACTTCGACGCGGTGCCGACCTCGGCGAGGACCTCTTCGGTGGCCGGGTTGATCGTCTTGAGCGGCTCACCCGAGCCGTCGACGAACTCGCCGTTGACGAACGGCTTGTAGGAATCCTTGAGGTTCGCGATGGCGCGCGATTCGGGCGCCGGTGCGTACTCGAAAACAGGCATCAGTCCACCGTCACGTAGTCGGGGCCGCTGTAGTGGCCGTCCACCTGGGTGCGGCGCTGCAGCAGCAGGTCGTTGAGCAGGCTGGACGCGCCGAAGCGGAACAGGTCCGGGGTCAGCCACTGCTCGCCGGCGACCTCGTGCACGGCGACCAGGTACTTGATCGCGTCCTTCGTGGTCCGGATGCCGCCCGCGGGCTTGACGCCGCGCAGCTCGCCGGTCTGGCCGTGCCAATCGTGGACGGCCTGCAGCATGATGTGCGTGACCGGCAGCGTCGCGGCGGGGGAGACCTTGCCGGTGGAGGTCTTGATGAAGTCGCCGCCGGCCAGCAGCGCCAGCCACGACGCGCGCCGCACGTTGTCGTAGGTTGCCAGCTCGCCGGTCTCGAGGATGACCTTCAGGTGCGCGTCGCCGCAGGCTTGTTTCACCGCGCGGATCTCTTCGAAGACGGCCATGTACCGGCCTTCGAGGAAGGCGCCCCGGTCGATCACCATGTCGACCTCGTGCGCACCGGCCTCGACGGCGATCTTCGTGTCCGCCAGCTTGATCTCGCGGCTGGTGCGCCCGGCGGGAAACCCGGTGGCGACGCTGGCGACGTGCACGCCGCTGCCCTTGAGCGCTTCGACGGCGGTGGCGACCAGGTCGGGGTAGACGCAGACGGCGGCGACGCGCGGGGTGTCCTGGCGCTCCGGATCGGGGCGGACGGCCTTCGCGGCCAGCGCCCGGACCTTGCCCTGGGTGTCGGCGCCCTCCAGGGTGGTCAGGTCGACCATGGAGATGGCGGTGTCGATGGCCCACCGCTTGGCGTCCTTTTTGATGCTGCGCGTGCCGAGGCCCGCCGCGCGCTGCTCGACGCCGACCTGGTCGACACCGGGCAGCCCGAGCAGGAAGCGGCGCAGGCTCGCGTCATCGCGAGTCGCGTCCACCAGCGGCGCCGGGGTGGCCGGCGCCGCTGACGTGCTGGTCGTGGCTGTCATGCGCCTGAGTCTAGGCGGCGGGTCCGACAGCGCGCGGCGCCCGGAAGCGGGTCACCCGGTGTGACGCTTCAGGCAGCGAGTGTCACCTCCGTCAAGCGCCCCAATGTGGCGTTGGTTGCGTCTGACGCACCGAACGCCACATTGGGGCGCTCGGGGCCGGGCGGGGCGAGGGGCTCCTCTAAGCCCCTTCGATCTGCGGCGGCTCGGTCCGCTTCGCCGGCTTCCGGTACACGACGACGCCGCCCCAGAACGCCAGGCCGTTGATCTTCACCGTCGGGGCCGTGGGCGGCGCCGGGGGTGCTCCCGACTTGTCCTCCAGCACGAACCCGCCCATCAGGCCCAGGCCCGTGACGTCCACGTTGATGTCGTCCGGGACCGTGATCTGGATGCCGCCCATGATGGCCACCGCGGTGATCGTGCAGTGGCGGTCGGCGAAGCGGGCCTGGCGCAGGTCGATCTCCGCGCCGCCCCAGAACGCGAAGCTGTTGTGCTGCGGGGGCAGGACCCAGCTGCCCTTGCGGACCGCTCCCGACAGCACGCCGATCGACACCGGGCTGCCCGGGTGGCCGCCGATGCGCTGGTCCGGGAAGCCGAGCGCGCGCGTGGTCGCCGGCTCGATCGCCGCCGCCGACGACGGCAGGTCCGCCGTCACCGGCTTCAGCTCGCCCAGCGTCTTCGCCGCGTAGACGGTGGTGAGCCGCTCTTCCAGCTCGTTCACCGTGATCCGGCCCTCCGCGAGGGCGTTGTGCAGCACCTGCGCGACGCGTTCACGGTCCGCGTCGGAAGCCCGCATCTGGTCGGGCGTCAGTTCGCTCACCCGGCGCAGCTTATCGGCGAAAACCACCCTGCGTGTCCTTCTTCCGGAGGACACTGGGCGAATGGTGGAATTCCCGGACGGCACCCGCGTGGACGGACGCGGGCTGGCCCGCCCGCGCCCCGACGGACCCCCGCCCGATTTCGGCCTCTACCTGGGGACGAGCCGGCTGCGGCGCAAGCACGGCGGGGGCATCGCCTGGCCGCACGAATGGGTCACCTGGCCCGACTTCCTGCTGCCCACCCGGCCCGCCGACGCCCGCGAAAAGATCAAGGCCCTCCACGAACGGGCGAAGGCCGAAACCGTCGAAGTCGCCTGCTACGGCGGCGCCGGACGGACCGGCACGGTGATGGCCTGCCTGGCGATCCTCTCCGGCGTCCCCGTCGAAGAAGCCGTCGCGTGGACACGAGCGCACTACAACGAGCGAGCCGTCGAAACGCCCTGGCAGCGCGGCTGGGTGAAGAGCTTCGCGAAACGGCTAGATTGACCCGCATGGATGTGCACGTCGTCGACCACCCCCTCGCGAAGGCCCGGCTCTCCACGATGCGCGACGCGCGCACCGACAGCGCCGCGTTCCGGGCCGCGCTGCACGAGCTGACCGTCATGCTGGTCTACGAAGCCACGCGCGGCGTGCCGGTGAAGATCGAGAAGATCCACACGCCGGTCGCCCGCACCGACGGCTACAAGCTCGCGAAGCCGCCGCTGCTGGTGCCGGTGCTGCGGGCCGGGCTGGGCATGGCCGACCAGGCGCACAAGCTGATCCCGGACGCGCAGATGGGCTTCGTCGGCCTGGCGCGCGACGAGGAGACGCTCAAGCCGACGCCGTACCTCGAATCGCTGCCGGAGTCGCTCGCCGACCGGCCGGTGCTGGTGCTCGACCCGATGCTCGCCACCGGCGGCTCGATGGAGTACACGATCCGCCTGCTCACCGACCGCGGCGCCGACGACGTCACGGCGATCTGCGCGCTGGCGGCCCCGGAAGGCCTGGCGCACCTGGAGAAGACCGGCCTGCCGGTCCGGGTCGTCACCGCGAGCATCGACGAGCGCCTCAACGACTCGGGCTTCATCGTCCCGGGCCTCGGCGACGCGGGCGACCGCCAGTACGGCGCCGTCTGAGCCGGTGCCGGTCCTGAAGTGGCGGTGGATCGCCGTGACCGCCGTCGCGGTCGCGGCCGTCACCGGGGCCCTGCTCTGGCTGTTCCTGGCCTGGTCGGGACGCCCCGAGGCGCCGGTCCGGATCGACGCGGTCAAGACGGCGTTCGGCATCGGCGCGGGCGCGGGCGGCGTGTTCGCGCTGTGGCTCGCGACGCGCCGCCAGCGCACGCTCGAGCTCCAGCTGGCCGAGACGACCCGCGTCGCGTCCGTGACCGAACGGGACCTGGAGGAGCGCCGGGTCACCGAGCTGTACACGAAGGCCGTCGAGCAGCTGGGCAGTGAGAAGGCCCCGGTGCGGCTCGGCGGGCTCTACGCGCTCGAGCGGCTCGGGCAGGACAACCCGAAGCAGCGCCAGACGATCGTCAACGTCTGGTGCGCGTACCTGCGGATGCCGTTCGACGGCCCGGAAGAAGGCATCCGCGGTGCCGACGCGGTGCGGCGCAAGGACGAGACGCCCGAGTACGACGGGGCGGAGCTGCAGGTCCGGCTCGCCGTCCAGGAGCTGCTGCGGACGCACCTGCGCCGCGACGATCCCGCGTTCTGGCCGGGCCTGTCCGTCGACCTGCAACGCGCGGAGCTGGTCGACTTCCGGTTCAGCGGCTGCGAGGTGCAGGCCGCGGACTTCAGCCACGCCCGGTTCGTCGGCGCGGTGCACATGCAGCAGACCACCTTCCACCAGCGGGTGGGGTTCTACGGCACGGAGTTCACCGCGCTGGCGAACTTCGACCGGTCGGACTTCGCCGAGGGGGCCTTCTTCTCCTGGGCCGAGTTCCGCGGTGCCGCCCGGTTCGCGCGGACGTCCTCGACCGGCGGCCTCCGCTTCCACCACGCGCGGTTCGCCGCCGAGGCGGTGTTCGAGCGCAGCAAGCACGAGTTCGACCTCGAAGGCACCGCGTTCGCGAGGGAATCCGATCGGCCGCACAACAATTCCGGTGCGGCCGGCCACTGAGGGGTGTGACCAGCCAAGCGACGGGGGCGCCGGTGGACGACCGCGCTCTGTGGGACCGGGCCGCCGAGGGCGACCAAGTGGCCTTCACCGAGCTCTTCGAGCGGCACGCCGAGGCCGTCTGGAACCACGCCTACCGCCTGACCGGCTCGTGGGCCGGTGCCGAAGACCTGACTTCGACGACCTTCCTGACCGCCTGGCGCCGCCGCGCCGACGTGACGCTGGTGCGTGACAGCGCACTGCCGTGGCTCTACACCGTCGCCGGCAACGCGGCCCGCGACGAGCATCGCGGCGCGCGAAGGCGGCTGCGGCTGCTGCGGAAGATGCCGGACCCACCGGTCGTGTCCGACCACGCCGACGCCGTCGCCGACCGGCTCGACGGCGAGCAGCGGCTGCGCGAGGTCGTCGAGGCCGTCCGGACGCTGCCGAAGGCGCAGCGCGAGGTCGTCGAGCTGTGCCTGCTCGGCGACCTGAGCGCCGGAGACGCGGCCGCGCTGCTGGCCGTCGCCGAGGTCACCGTCCGCGCCCACCTGTCCCGGGCCCGCGCCCGGCTGCGCACCCTGCTGGAGGAGAAATGAGCGACGACCTCGGCCTGCCGCTCCGGCGGAAGCTGCCGGACGACGTCCGCGCGCGGTTGCGGGAGGAAGTCCGCCGGGGGATGGGGAAGCGCCGTCCGGCCCGCGTCCGGTACGTCGCCGCCGCGGCGGCCGTGGTCGCGCTGGCCGCGGGGGCGATCGTCGCGACGCAGGTGTTCCGGCACCAGCCCGTGGCCGAGCCCGGCCCGCCGGCGCCCCCGGACGTCTTCAACCCGCTCACCCTCGACGCGGCGGTGGCGACCTCGTCCCTGGACCGCTGCTGGGCCGCGGTGCAGGCGGCGGGCAAGACCGGCCGCGTGCCCCCGCGGCAGAACTGGGTCCCCGTGTTCACCGAGGTCTTCCAGACCGACTCGGTGGTCGCGGCGACCGCCGACGGCAAGCCGATGTTCTGCGAGACCACCGAGACGACGGTGACGCTGTCGGACCCGGCCGCCACTCCGGCCTACACCCCGGGCACGCGCACGGGCCTCCTGCTCCACAGCGCGACCGGGATGGTCGGCGGGATCCTCGCCCCCGGCGGGGAGGGGAGCTACCTCGACGCGGAAACCGAGGGCGGGGAGAGCGGCATGTCGCGGATCTCGTTCTCCCCGGTCACCCGCCAGTTCACCGGCGTGACCCGGAGCGACCCGGCGCGGACGACGCTGTCCATCGGCAAGCCGATGGAACCGGGCGTGCGGCTGCCCGCGGCGCCCCCGCCCCTGCTCGCGGTCGCCGACCGGCCGGTGACCGCCGACCGGACGTCGGCCGCGGGCCGCGCGCTGGGCGACTGCCTGGCGGCGGCGGAGATGGAGGCGATCCCCGACCCCGCGGCGTACGAACCGGGGCCGCTGCTCGACTCGGACGGCTACCGGGTGGTCCTCGGCCGCCGCGGCGACCGGTTCGTGGTCTGCACCACCGAGCCGGACTACCGGCGGCCGGGGAAGCTGCGGGTCCGCACCCTGCCCAGCGGCCCGCCGCCGGAGGCCCCGCCGGCGTACCCCTTGATCGTGGACACCCTGGGCCGCGAAACGGGTGGCCCTCCGGCGACGGATCGCCGCCCGTTCGCCGCGGCGCTGCCCGCGACCGCGGCGACGGCGGTCGTCGACTTCGGGAGCGAGGGGAAGATCGAAGCCCACGTGGTGGCCGGCATGGTCGTCGTGTGGGACCCCGAGAACGTCAAGATCTCCGCGGAAACCAAGGTCCGGGTGACGGCGCGGGACGCGAAGGGCGCGGTCGTCTACGACGGCTCGGTGCCGGTGATTTGAGGCCGCAGCCAGCCGGAGGCATTCGCCCGCAGGGCGGCTTCGTAGGAGGCCGTGACGTCGAACTCCTCCGGCAGGTTGCCGGCCAGTTCCAGGGACACCAGGCCGTGCACGATGGCCCAGCAGCCGACCGCGACCGTCTCGGGCGGGACGTCGAGGAAGACGCCGTCGGCGATCGCGCGGCGGATGATCCGCTCCAGGGGCTTGAGGGTGTCGCGGGCGAGCTTCTCGGCGTCTTCGTTCGGCTCGAACCCGGGCACCGACTTGGTGAACATGATCCCGTAGAGGTGCGGGTCGGCCAGCGCGCTCGTGCGGTAGGCGCTGCCGAGCGCGACGAGGTCCTCGACGGCGTCACCGGTCAGCGGTGTCCCGGCCATCCGGGCGCCGAAGCGGCGGAAGCCCTCGGTGTAGAGGGCGTTCACCAGGTCGGGTTTGCTGCCGAAGAGCGAGTACACGGCGGTGGTCGACGTCCCGGCGTCGGCGGCCAGCTTGCGCAGGGAAAGCGCCTTCGGCCCGTCGGCCGCGAGGAGCTCGCCGGCCCGGTCGAGCAGCTTGAGCCGGAGCGCTTCGTCGTGCGTGCGGGGTCGCGCCATGCGCCGAGCGTATCGGAACAGTGTTATGGAAGGCCAGCGCGCGGATTTGACCTGGAGTGCACTCCAGGTCGTACTGTCGGGCCATGAGCTACTCGATAGCGGAAGCCGCGCGACGTAGCGGACTGTCCATCGACACCCTCCGGTACTACGAGCGCATCAAACTGCTCGACCCGCCCGCGCGGGACGCCGCGGGCCGCCGGGCCTATTCCGACGACGACCTCAACTGGCTCGGTTTCCTGACCAAGCTGCGCACCACCGGGATGCCCATCAAGAGCATGCGCGAGTACGCGTCGCTGCGCCGCCACGGCGTCGCGAGCGCGGGCCGCCGCAAGGCCCTGCTGGTGGAGCAGCGCCGGTCGGTCGCCGAGCGGATCGCCGAGCTGCAGGGCTGTCTCGACATCCTCGACTACAAGATCGAGAACTACGCCCAGGTCGAGCGCAACGTGCTCGGCGTGGAACCCGGTATGGAGGAGATTTCCGCGTGAAGAACAGGAAGCTGGGCGGCCTGGAAGTCGGCGCCCAGGGGCTCGGCTGCATGGGGATGAGCCAGGCCTACGGCGTCCGCGACAACGACGACGAGTCGATCGCGACCATCCACCGGGCGCTCGAACTCGGGGTGACGCTGCTGGACACCGCGAACGTCTACGCGAACGGCGTCAACGAGGAACTGGTCGGCCGCGCGATCGCCGGCCGCCGCGACGAGGTCGTGCTGGCGACGAAGTTCGGCATCGTGTGGAACGACGGCGCGATGGGCGCCCGCGGCGACGCTTCCTACGTGAAGCAGAGCTGCGACGAGTCCCTGCGCCGGCTCGGCGTCGACCACATCGACCTGTACTACCAGCACCGCGTCGACCCGGACACGCCGATCGAGGAGACGTGGGGCGCGCTGGCGTCGCTGGTGGAAGCCGGAAAGATCCGCTACGCCGGGATTTCCGAGGCGAGCGCGGCGACGATCCGGGCCGCGCACGCGGTGCACCCGGTGACGGCGCTGCAGAGCGAGTGGTCGCTGTGGACCCGCGGGATCGAGGGCGAGGTCCTGGCCACGTGCCGCGAGCTCGGCATCGGGATCGTCCCGTTTTCGCCGCTGGGCCGCGGGTTCCTGACGGGCGCGGTGAAGTCGGTGGCGGACCTGCCGGAGGACGACATGCGCCGCGGTCTGCCGCGCTTCGCCGAGGGCAACTTCGAGCGCAACATGGCGATCGTCGAGGCGCTGCGCGAGCTGGCCTCGGACAAGGGCGTCACGGCGGGGCAGCTGGCGCTGGCGTGGGTCCAGTCCCAGGGCGAGGACGTGGTCCCGATCCCGGGCACGAAGCGCCGCAAGTACCTCGAGGAGAACGTGGCCGCGGCATCCCTGGAGCTGACGGCGGACGACCTGGCGGCCATCGCGGCCGCCGCGCCCGCGGACGCGATCGCGGGGGAGCGCTACCCGGAACGGCTCGCTCGCGCCGCCGGGAAGTAACTCACGGCTTCTGAGGCTTTTCTGAGATCTCCGGAGCAGGCTCGGCGCCGATCATGCGATCGGTGCCGAGCCCCAGGAGGTCGTTGTGGCGGAGGAAGTGCTCGATTATCTGGTCGTCGGGGCCGGGCCGGCCGGGTTGCAGCTGGCGCAGCACCTCGGCCACGCCGGGCACCGGTACCTCGTGCTGGAGGCCGGGTCCGCGCCCGGGCACTTCTTCGAGACCTTCCCGCGGCACCGGACCCTCATCTCCATCAACAAGAAGCACACCGGGTACAGCGACCCGGAGCTGCGCATGCGGATGGACTGGAACTCGATCCTCGCCGACGGCGACGACACCCCCGTCCTCTTCACCGACTACAGCGAAAAGCTCTTCCCGGACGCACCGGACTTCCTGCGCTACGTCGCCGATTACGCGGCGAAGTACCAGCTGAACATCCGTTACGACACCCGGGTGACGCGCATCCGCCGCGAAGGCGGAATTTTCGTCCTCACCGCCGGGGAAACCGAATTCCGGGCCCACCGGCTGATCATGGCCACCGGCGTCACCAAGCCGTACATCCCGCAGTTCCCCGGCGTCGAGTTGATCGACCAGTACGTGGACGTCGACGTCGACCCGGCGAACTTCATCGACCAGCGCGTCCTGGTGCTCGGCAAGGGGAACTCCGCCTTCGAGACCGCGGACAACCTGATCGAAACCGCCGCCGTCGTGCACGTCGGCGGGCCGCGGCCGGTGAAGCTGGCCTGGCGCACGCACTTCGTCGGCCACCTCCGCGCCTACAACGCGGGCATTCTCGACATGTACCAGCTCAAGCTGCAGCACGCGATCCTCGACGGCGACGTCCGCGAAGTCCGCAAGGACGCCGACGGCTACCACGTCAAGTTCGCCTTCGCCCGCGCCGACGAGGTCGTCAAGGAAATCCGCTACGACCGCGTGATCGGCTGCACGGGCTTCCGGTTCGACGCCTCGCTCTTCGACGAGGACTGCCGCCCGGAACTCACGATCGACGACCGGTTCCCCGCCCAGACCGCGAACTGGGAGTCGGTCAACGTGCCCGGCCTCCACTTCGCCGGCACGATCACCCAGGTCCGCGACTTCAAGAAGGCCACCAGCGCCTTCATCCACGGCTTCCGCTACGGCGTCCGCGCGCTGGCCAAGGTGCTGAACGAGCGCTACCACGACGTCCCGTGGCCGCACACCGAACTGCCCGCCAAACCGGACGCCCTGACCGAGGCCGTGATCACCCGGATCAACCGGACTTCCGCGCTGTACCAGCAGTTCGGCTTCCTCGGCGACGTCGTGGTCGTGGACGGCGACACCGCCCGCTACCTCGAAGAGGTGCCGGTCGACCGGGTCCTCGAGAACCCGCCGGCCGACGCCTACGTCGTCACCCTCGACTACGGCCCGGACCACGACAAGGTCGACCCGTTCGACTTCGTCGCCCGCGCCGCCCAGGACAAGGCCAACGACCACGGCGAAGGGCACTACCTGCACCCGATCGTCCGGCACTACCGCCGCGGCGAGCTGGTCGCCACCCACCACGTCACCGAGAACCTCGAAAACGAGTGGGACAAAGAGGTGCACGTCGAGCCACTGACCGCCTTCTTCACGCGGGAGCTCTGATGCGCACGGTCGCGGAGTTGGAGGCGGCGGCCCGCGAGCGTCTCGACCCGGCGCACTACGACTACTTCGCGGGCGGCGCGCAGGACGAGATCACCCTGCGCGAGAACGAAGAAGCGTACCGGCGCCTGCGCCTGGTCCCCCGGGTGCTGCGCGGCAGCGACAAACGGGACCTGAGCATCGAGCTGCTCGGGACGCCGTCCTCGATGCCGATCCTCGTCGCGCCCACGGCGTTCCACCGGCTCGCGCACCCCGACGGCGAGCTCGCCACCGCGCGGGCCGCGGCGCGGGCGGGCACGATCATGATCGTCAGCATGGCCTCGACCACGGCCATCGAGGACGTCGCCGCGGCCGCCCGGGAGGTCGCGCCGGACCCGGGCCTGTGGTTCCAGCTCTACCTGCAGCCGGACCTGGAGTTCACCGAGGCGATCGTGCGGCGCGCCGAAGCCGCGGGGGTGAAGGCGTTCGTCGTCACCGTCGACTCGCCCGTGCTCGGCCGCCGCGAACGCGACGACCGCAACGCCTTCCACGACCTGCCGGCCGGCCTGTTCGTCGAGAACCTCCGCAACATCGGCGAAAACCGCAGCGGCGGGAACACCAGCCACGTCCGCGAGATCGTCATGTCGGCCGGGCTGAACTGGGACCACATCGCGTGGCTGCGGTCGAAGACCAAGCTGCCCGTGCTGATCAAGGGCGTCCTCCACGCCGAGGACGCGCGGCTCGCCGTGCACCACGGCGTCGCCGGCCTCGTCGTGTCCAACCACGGCGGCCGCCAGCTCGACACCGTGCCCGCCACCATCGACGTGCTCCCCGAGATCGCCGCGGCCGTCGGGGGTGCGCTGCCGGTCCTGCTCGACGGCGGGATCCGCCGCGGCACCGACGTCGTCAAGGCGCTCGCCCTCGGCGCGGACGCGGTCGGCGTCGGCCGCCCGGTCGTGTGGGGGCTGGCCGCGGGCGGCCGCGAAGGCGTCTCCGAGGTGCTGGAAATGCTGCGGGCCGACTTCGACCAGGCCCTGGCGCTGTGCGGCGGGCGGCACCCGGCCGACCTCACCCCCGACCAGGTGCGGCGGTGATCGGCAAGGCGGCCGCCGCACTGGCGGTCCTGTCCGCGCCGGCCTGGCTGCCGCGGCGGGTCGTGGCGCTGCGGATGAAGATCTTCGCGCTGGTCAACGGCCAGGACGCGGTGACGATCCCGGGCCCGCAGGTCGGCGTCGGCGACTTCAAGCGCGTCTACGCCGACCCCGCCGCGAACGGCCGCAGCCGCGGCGCCGCGCTGTCGGACCTGTTCTGGTACTGGCTCGCGCCCGGCCCGCAGGTGCACCAGGAACACCTCGAGGCCGGCCCGCGCTACGACGAGGTCGCCAAGTGCACCCGGCACATCCTCGTCCGGTCCAAAAAGGACTCCGAGGAGCTGGCCCGGCGGGTCGCCGCGCACGTGCTCGACGACCTCGAGCCGGGCCTGGTCCGGCTGCGCGACGCGATGATGCCGATCTGGGCCGAGCTGTACCACGAGCTGGTGTTCGAGGAGCCGTGCCCGCCGGAGGCGCGGGACCTGATCGTCGGGCACGCCGACGACGTGGTCTCGGCGCTGAAGTGCGTGCGCCCGCGGAACATGCGGCGCCGGGCCCGGCTGACGGAGTACCTGCGGCGGCGCCTCGGCGACGTCCCGCACCCGCTGCCGCCGTCCCTGACGCCGGAAGAGCAGGTGTACTACCTGCAGGGCACGTTCTTCAACACGGCCGTCGTGCAGATGTCCGAAGCGATGGCGCATCTGCTGATGATCATCGCCCGGTCCCCGGACACCCAGCGGCGGCTCGCCGAGCACCCGGAGGACATCGACGCCGTCATCGACGACGGCCTGCGCGCGTACCCGCTGTTCGGCATCGCGCACCGGATCTCCACCGCGGACATCGAGCTGGACGACCTCACCATCCCGGCCGGGACGGTGCTGTGCTTCAGCTACCCGGACTTCGCCGAGCAGGCCGCCAAGGAGGACTTCATCCCGTTCGGCGTCGCGCAGAACCGCGCCTGCCCGGCCCGCGGCCTCGCGCCGCCGACCATGCGGGTCGTGACGCAGGAAGTGCTGCGCCGCTTCAGCCTCGCCTCGACGGCCGCGCACACGCGCTCGATCCCCAACCGCGGCCCGGCCCTGCTCACCCCCCGAGGCGCCCGCCCGCGGCGCGCGGCCCTCGTGTGGCTCGGGGTCCGCGACCGCTGGGAAGACGTCTGGCGCAGCTTCGCCCAGCTCGTGTTCGGCACCTACATGGTCCTCGACGCCCGTCATCAAGCCCTGTGCTCGACCTACTTCGCCGGAGGCAACCGATGAGCCCGTCCGAAGCGGCACCGGTCTTCTTCCTCGCCGTCGTGGCGATCCTCGTGGTGGTCCGGCTGGTCTGCCTGGTCGCGGTCAAGCTCGGCCAGCCGCCGGTGGTCGGGGAGATGATCTCCGGGGTGCTGCTGGGGCCGTCGCTGCTCGGGTTGCTGCTGTCGGACGTGCAGGAGGCGCTGTTCCCGGACGGCATCCGCCCGCTGCTCTACGTCGGCGGCCAGATCGGCCTGGTCATCTACATGTTCGGCGCCGGCTACGAGTTCAACGTGGGCAGCATCCGGGACTCGCGGAAGTCGGTCGCGGCCGTCTCCGCGGCCGGGACGCTGGTGCCGCTGGCGCTCGGCGTCGGCGTCGCGGTGGTCGGCACGACGTGGGTCGGCATCGGCAAGGAAGGGGTCTCCCCGGTGACGTCGGCGGCGTTCGTCGGCGTGGCGCTGGCGATCACGGCGTTCCCGATGCTGGCGCGGATCATCACCGAACGCGGCATCGCCGCCACGAAGTTCGGCTCGCTGGCCCTGGCCTGCGGCGCGCTGGACGACGTGCTGGCGTGGCTGCTGCTGGCGGTCGTCCTGGGCATGCACGCCGGGTCGGCCGGGCCGGTGGCGCTCGCGCTGGGCGGCGGGGTGCTCTTCGCCGGGCTGGTGTTCATCGTCGGCCGGCGGTTGCTGGCGAAGGTGATGAAGAGCGAGCGCATGGGGGTCGACCAGCGGGTGCTCGTCACCGCGATGACGTTGTTCGCCGCCGCCTGGTTCACCGACATGATCGGCCTCTACGCGGTGTTCGGCGCGTTCTGCGTCGGGATCGCGTTCCCCCGGACACCCGCCGCCGACGCCGTGCTCGCGAAGATCATGCCGATCGGCCGGATCGTGTTCCTGCCGCTGTTCTTCACCTACTCCGGCCTGAACACGCGGTTCGCGCTGCTCGCCGACCCGAAGCTGCTCGCCTTCGCGGTGCTGTGCGTGGCGGTCGCGATCATCGGCAAGCTGGGCGCGTCCTGGGGCGCGGCCCGGCTGGCGGGGGAGCCGCCGGCGATCGCCACGCGCGTCGGCGTGCTCGTCAACGCGCGCGGGCTGATGCAGCTGATCGCGCTCAACGTCGGGCTCGCCGCGGGAATCGTCTCGCCGGCGTTGTTCACGGTGCTGGTGCTCGTCGCCCTGGTCACCACGATCATGACCGCGCCGGTGCTGGCCTGGCTCGACCGGCGCGATGCCCGCAAGGGGAGCACCGAGGTACTCCTGACGGCCGAACCCGTGCCGATCACCGGGAAAAGTTGATTCTTCAAGTTCGGAAATAACTGTCAAGATGGATCGGTGCGCGACGGGGTGGCGAAGCCGAAGGTGCTGGTGGTCGAGGACGACCGGGAGCTGGCGGGCATGCTGGGGGAGCTGCTCGCCGACGAGGGCTACGAGACCGAGGCGGCCCACGACGGCCAGCGAGGTCTGCACCTCGGGCTCACCGGGCGGTACGACGTGATGGTCATCGACCGCCGGCTCCCGGTGCTCGACGGGCTGGAGCTGCTGCGGCGGCTGCGGGCCCGCGCGGTGACCACGCGGGTGCTGGTGCTCTCCGCGCTGGGGGAGGTGGCCGACCGCGTGGCGGGCCTCGACGCCGGCGCGGACGACTACCTCGTCAAGCCGTTCGAGGCCGAGGAGTTGCTCGCGCGGCTGCGCGCGCTGGGGCGCCGAGACCTCGACGGCGCCGAGTGCCTGCCGCTCGGCACGGCGGCGCTGGACCTGCAGCGCCACGAGGTCGTGCTGCCGCGCGGGGAGCGGATCACGCTCTCCGGGCGGGAGTTCGAGCTGCTGCGGACGCTGGCCCAGCGGCCCAAGGCGATCCACCCGCGGGCGGCGTTGCGCACGCGCGTGTTCGCCGACTCGACCGGTGAGTCCATTGTCGACACGTACGTGTACTACCTGCGGCGCAAGCTCGGCCGGGACGCCGTGCGGACCGTGCACGGCCTGGGGTACCAGATCGGCGTGGTATGAGCCCCGAACCCGAGGCGCGGGCCCTGCGGCGGGCGCGGTGGGCGATCACCGCGCAGATCGCCGTGGTGGTGTCGCTGCTCGTGGCCGTCGCGGGCGCCATCGCCTACGGGATCCTGCTCTCGAGCCAGCACGCCGACGCCGACCGCCTGCTGGCCAGGACCATCCAGCTCGGCCCCGGCACGACCCCGCCCGGCTGCGTCTGGCTGTTCACCCCGGGCGCGCACGCGCCCGCGGGCCCGCCGCCGGCGGGGATGCCGTTGCCCTCGCTGGCTGCGATGGTGCCATCGCCGGGTGACGTCCACACCGAACGGCGCGCGATCGGCGAGATGACGTACACGCTCCGCGCGGAGAACCGCGGCGGCGTCGTCTCCCAGGCGTTCTTCGAGGAGCGGTACCAGATCCAGGACCGGGCGTCGCTGGTGTTCGGGCTCTTCGTCGCCGAGGGGCTCGCGCTGCTGGCGGCCCTGGGGTGCGGGCGCGTGCTGGCCCGCCGGGCGATCCGGCCGCTGGAGGACGCGTTGCGGCGGCAACGGACGTTCGTCGCGGACGCGTCCCACGAGCTCCGAGCGCCGCTGACCCGGCTGCACACGCGCGCGCAGCTGCTCGCCCGGCGCTCGTCCGGCCGCGACGCGGTGGACCTCGACCAGCTGGTCCGCGGCACGCGGGAACTCGGCGAAGTCGTCGAGGACCTGCTGTTGTCGGCGCAGGCGTGCGGCGAACGGCCGTCGCTGGAACTGGTCGAGCTGGGCGTGCTGGCCGAGGAGGCGGTGGCGGCGGAGGCAGTGCGCGCGTCGGAGGGTCAGGTCCAGCTGGCGGTGAAGCGTGAGCGGCGGCCGTACGTCGTCCAGGGCGTGCCGACGGCGTTGCGTCGCGTGCTGTCGGCGTTGCTGGACAACGCGCTCGGCCACACCCCACCGGGCGGCTCGATCGAGGTCTGGCTGGGCGTCCCCGACGAGCGGCACGTGGAGCTGCGCGTCCGCGACACGGGCGTAGGCTTCCCGGCCGCCGACGCGGACCGCATCTTCGAGCGCTTCGCCCGAGGCTCCGACGGCGACGGCCGCCGCTTCGGCCTCGGCCTGGCCTTGGTCCGCGAAGTGGTGACGGGCCACGGAGGCACCATCGCGGCCGCCGCCCGCCCCGGCTCCGGAGCCACGTTCACCCTCCGCCTCCTCCGCGCCGACCCCTCGTGATCAGACCCGGAACTCGCGTGATCAGACCCGTATCCCACGTGATCAGACCCGTATCCCACGTGATCGAAGCCGGAACTCGCGTGATTGAAGAGTTCCGGCTCCAGTCACGCGAGTTCCGGCTCCAGTCACGCGAGTTGCGGGTCTAATCACGCGAGTTCCGGCTTCAGTCACGCGAGTTCCGGCTCCAGTCACGCGGGTTTCGGGAGGGCGAAGCGGATTTGGCGGGCCAGGGCCGGGTCGAGGTGGTCGCATACGGCCTCGATTTCCGCGCGTAGCCCGGGCGGCGGGGTCGTGTAGATGCCCGCCATGTGCTGACGGCAGGCGTGGAGGTCCTGGTGGGCGTCGGCGGCCAGGTCCGGGTCGGCCAGCAGGGTGAGGTCCGTGTGCAGGCGCCGCCAGGTGTCGCGGTCGCGGAGGAGGGCCGCGGCCACCCGTCGCGTGTGGACCGGCCGGGCGGGGGCCAGGAGGTCCTGCAGCGTGGGGACGTCGACCAGGGCGGGCTTGCCGCGCAGGAACGCCACCACCTCGCGGGTCACCGACGGCGACGGGTCCGTCAGCAGCGGACGCACCGCCGCCGACCCAGGCGCGATCCGGCGCAGGCCGCGGACGGCCGCCCGGCGGAACCTGGGACGCTCGTCGGCGAGGTGACGTTCGAGCAGCGCAGCGTCGGCGGCCACACCCGTCTCGCCGAGCCCCGCGAGCACGCCGAACGACACCGGCAGCGCGCGGTAGTGCGCCGCCGGGTCGCCGCCCGCCTTCAGGACCAACGCCTGCGCCATCGACCGGACCGCCGGCGACCGGTCCGCCAGGTGGGCGACGGCGGCATCGGGACCCAGCAACGTCAACGCCCGCATCCGGACCTTCGGCACCCCCGAAACCAGCAGCTCCGAGACGCACTCGCCGCGGTCGAGCAGCGCGTTGCCGCAGATCGCCCGGACCACGAAGTCGGCGTCGGACACAGCGATGCCGAGCAGCCGCGAGCTCGGCAGCAACCCGGTCGCCTCCGCGTGGACCCACCGGCGGGTCTTCCGGTCCTCGAGCGCCAGCGCGTCGTCGACCAGCCGCGGGGTCAGCGCCCGCCGGAAGAGCGTGGTCATCCAGTCGTCGACGGCCCGCCGCCGCAGCACGCCGATCAGCGGCAGCATCGCCCGGAAGGCCGGTTCGTCCAGTTTGGACAGAGCGGCCGGCCGGGCGAGTTCCCGGACCGGCCGCACCCAGTCGACGCACCGGACCAGGAGCAGCGGCAATGCCTCGGGATCGGTGCTGACCGCCAATCGCTCGACGGCGGCCTCGCGCAGGTACCCGTAACGGTCACACACGGCTTCGGCCAGCTCTTCGCGCGAAGGCCGGCGGCTCAGCCGCTTCGCGCGGCGATACGCCGACGCGTGGCGCACGGCCGTGTCGAACTCGACCCACTGCCGCACATCCCGGTAGCTGATCATCGGTCTCCCCTCCGGCGCCCAGGATGCCCCGGGCCCCGGAGGGGAGGCGAACCGATTTACGCCAGCAGCGCGCGCACCGCCGCCGGGGCGTCGGCGACCGCGACCGGGTTCTGCTCCCGCGTCGCCAGGCTGCGGACCGTCACGTTCCCCGCCGCCCAGTCCTCCTGGCCGACGATCACCACCGCGGCCGCACCCGCCTTGTCCGCGCGGGTCAGCTCCTTGCCCAGCTTGCGGTGCTCGATCGGCGTCGACGTCCGCAGGCCGGCGCCGCGCAGGGACGCCGCCACCGAGCGGGCCGCGTCCGAGAGGTCCTCGGTCACCGGGATCACCATGACGTCGACCTCGCTGCGCGGGGCCGGGGTCAGGCCGTGCGTGTCGAGGAAGTCGATCAGCGTGACGTCGCCCATGCCGAACCCGATGCCCGGGATCTGCTGCGGGGTGAACATCGACGCCAGGTCGCTGTAGCGGCCGCCGCCGAAGAGGGCGCGGCGGTTCTCCGGCGAGGTGTCGAAGACCTCGAACACGGTCGACGTGTAGTACGCCAGCCCGCGCACGATCATCGGCTCGTACTTGACCAGCGAGCCGGCCCCGCTGCGCAGCACGCGCACCAGGTTCGACTGCTCCAGCACCTCCGCCGGCAGCTCGTCCAGCAGCGCCTCGCCCGCGTCGAGCGTCTCCGCCAGCTTCTCGAACTGCTTGTCCGAGAGCCCGATCTCGCCGGCGCTCTCGGCCAGCTTCTCGCGCGGGTACTTCTCCCAGCGGTCGACGAGCGCGAACACCTGGCTCAGGTGGTCCGCCGACACCCCGGCGACGTCGGTGAGCGCCGACGTCAGCAGGTTCCGGTCGTTGACGCGCAGCACGAACATGTCCGGCGTCGCGCCCAGCGCGGCCATCATGTCGTGCACCAGCTCGAAGATCTCGATCTCGCAGTTGGCGCTGTCCGAGCCGAAGATGTCCGCGTTGATCTGCCAGTGCTCACGCACGCGGCCGCGCTGCGGCGCTTCGTACCGGTGGCAGTTCGGGTGGCTGTACCAGCGGACCGGGAACGACAGCGACTTCGCGCTCCCGGCGATCATCCGCGCCACCGACGGCGTCATCTCCGGCCGCAGCGCCAGCCGCCGCCCGCCCTTGTCGGTCAGGGTGTACAGCTGCTTGTCCGCGAGCTCCTGCCCGGACTTCCGCTCGTAGATCTCGGCCGACTCGAGGATCGGGCCGTCGTAGCGGAGGAAACCGCGGCGCTCGAGGACGTCGTAGAGATGACCGAACACCTGGGTACGCACGGACATTTCGGCGGGCAGGAAGTCCCGGGTCCCCTTGTAGGGCGCGGTCGGCAGGTATTCAGGCACGTCACCAGCTTAACGACCGGCACTCAGGCGAAAGCGACCCCGTATGCGGTGAGCAGCACGGCCGCGGCCAGGAGCACCGCGCCCGCGGACGTCACGCGCCCGCCGAGCTTGCCCCGGTTCGGCAGCAGGTGGAGGAAGAATCCACCCGATTGGGCGAGGATGCCGAACAGCAGCAGGAAGCACGTGATCCACAACGCCGGGTCGGACAGCGTCGTGCGGCTCAGGATCTGCAGCGCGACCAGGGCGAGGACCAGCAGGACGCCGGCGTGCGCGTGGCCGGCCCGGAACATCGCGCGCTGGTGCTCGGTCAGCTTGCGGTCGCGCAGGACACCCATCAGCGCGTAGCCGCCGTACATCACGGTCGGCAGGGAGACCAGCGCGATCACCGTGAACAGCTGGGTCGGTCCGTGCATCGGGGAGCTCCTTCGAGGTGGGGTAGCGCAACAGTAACACTGTTTTAAAACGCTGTCACCAAACTGGGCGTGCCCCGATCGGGGAACTAGGCGATGCGGCCCTGGGCCAGCACCAGCACGGGGTTGCGGAGCGCGGCCAGCGACGCGAGCGGGTCGCCTTCGACGACCAGGACGTCCGCCGCCAGCCCGGGCTCGAGGCGGCCGGTCACGCCGCCGAGGCCCAGGCCGGCCGCGCTGTCTTCGGTCGCGATCTCCAGGATCCGGCGCCGGGAAAAGCCGAGCCACTCGTACAGCTCGAGCGCGCCGGCCGGGTCGTCGAACACCGAGCCGGCCAGGCCCGCGTCCGTTCCGGCGAGCAGGCAGACGCCCTGCTCCTCGAGCCACGGCAGCCGGCCGTACATCGCCTGCCCGAGCTCGTCGCCGAGCCGCTCGACGATCGTCCGCCAGTTGCGGCTGCTCGTCGAGCACGCCGAGATGCCTTCGGCGGCCATCCGCTTCGCCACGGGTGCGCGCCGGTCGAACGAGCGCGGCCCGGTCATGAAGCTGCAGTGCTCGACCGTCGAGACCCCGGCGTCGACGGCGGCCTCGATCGCGTCGGCGCCGTGGGCGTGCGCGGCGACCGGCAATCCGTGCGACGCGGCGTGTTCGGTAACCACGCGCAGCTGCCGGGCGTCGAACTGCGACTCCCACATGTCAGCGCCGCCTTCGGTGATCTGGCCGCCGCTGGCCATCACCTTGATCACGTCCGCGCCCGCCGCCGCGTTCGCGTCGATCAGAGCGCGGATTTCGCCGTCGGAAGCCGTTTCGCCGCCGAAAAAGTGGCAGTGCCCGCCCGGCACGGTGATCGGCGGGCCCGACACCAGCAGCCGCGGCGCGGCAGAACCGTCGAACGAACGCCGGACGGCCGCGCCGAGGTGGCCCCGGTCCCCGAGGTCCCGCACGGTCGTGACGCCGCTGCGCAGCATCGCCGTCAGCCGCGAGCGCGCGCCGTCCAGGAGGTCCTCGCTCGCGGAGAAGTGGGCCAGCATCTCGCGGGAGGCGTCGAAGGCCAGGTGCACGTGGACGTTGAACAGCCCGGCGAGCGCGGTCCCGGTGGGGAAGTCGTGCCGGGCCGCGTCGGGCGCGGCCTGCGGGACGACGTCCGCGCGCGGGCCTGCCGCGACGATCACGCCGTCGCGCACCAGCACCGCGCCGTCTTCGACCGGGGTGGCGGGCCGCGGCAGCACCCGGCCGGCGGTGATCAGGGTGTCCACGTCACTTCCCGTTCGTCATCGCGGCCGACAGCGCGAGCAGCGGCCGGACGTCGGATTCGATGTCGTCGGCCCCGGCGGGCAGGACCTGCTTGGCGCGGCCGTCGCTGGCCTCGCCGTCCGCGTGCCGCCGCAGCGCCGTCTTCAGCGCGGCCGCCGCGGCTCCGGGATCGGCCGCGACGACTTCGCCGAAGTCAGCGTCCAAGTACGGCGACAGCTGCACCAGGCCGTCCCGGATCTCGATCACCCGGCGGTAGTGCACGCGGTGGATGCCGCGCGGGGAGAGCCGGTCGCCGCGGCGCGGCGGGGTCCGCAGCACGATGCTCGGGAACGCCTCGACCAGCACTGTCCACAACGGAGCCAGGGCCTCGTGTTCGCGCCGGTGCTGGCGGCGGCGCCGCAACGCCGAAACCCGCGCCCGCAACCCCGGGTAGGTGACGCCGGCCAGGAACAGCATCCCGCCGATCACCACGAACGGCACGCCGAGCAGCAGCAGGACCTTGACGACCGGGCCGAACACCCACGCCACCACGATGTACAGCGCGCGGAAGACGCTGCCGGCGGCCGCGCTCGCCATGCCGATCGCGCCCAGCCGCAACCCGATCCGCAGATCCCGGTCGGCCACCCGCAGATACCGCACGATCCAGGCCGTGCAGGCGATGAGACCGTAGATCAGGTACAGCCCGGCGCCGAGGTAGAAGACCGCGACACCGCTGTCGTGGATCGTCGACGGCCCCAGCGGCAGGCCGCGCAGCTCCGGCCGCGTCAGGTCCATCGCGACGATCATCAGCACGATCGCCGCGGCCAGCGGGACCAGTTCGGCGACCACCCGGCGGTACCGGCGGGGGCCCAGCGCCGAGCCGAGGAAGAAGATCACCAGCGCGCAGATCCCGCACGCCAGCAGCGCGTTGTTCGCCACCCGCGCCGCACCGCGGCCCAGCAGCGCGTCGACGTCGTCGGAGAGCTCCGGCTGCTGCAGAAGGAACGCCGCCGCGAACCCGGCCACGCACGCGGTGACGGCCCAGTTCGGCACGGTCGGCGCGCGCGTCACCTGGTAGATCCGCCACGCGAGCGCAGCGGCGAACAGCACCAGCGCGATCAAGTTCACGGGGCTGAAAAGTGTGCTCACAACCACCCTTGGTGATCGCCGAGCGCCCCCTGGATCCGGCGGAGATCCCGGTCCGCAGCGCGCCGCGGGATCGTGTAGTTCAGGACCGACGCCCACTCGAGGATGATGGTCGCGACGGTCTCGGCTTCCCACTCGTGCGCGTCATCGTAGGACGAGCGGCGCAGGGCGCGGTGTACGGCATCCGGGTCGAGATCGGTGGCCGGGCCGCGCAGGAAGTCTGCCGGCTCGGCGTCGCCGTGCGGGTGGTGGTCGGCCAGCATGTGCCCGAGCTCGTGCAGGATGATGTGGTCCTGGTGGGATTTCGTGGTTTCGGCCTGGTAGAAGATGTAGTCCGCGGACGACGTCGCGATCCAGCAGCCGAACGGCCCCGGCACTTCGAGCGGGTACGCCAGCAGCCGGATCGGTTTCCCGCGCCGCTCGCCCAGCCGCGCGCACAGCACCTCGACGTCCAGCGGCGGCCCGATGTCCAGGTCCTTGAGCAGCTTCCGGCAGCGGCGGCGCAGCTCGCGTTCCTTCATCGCAGCGCGCTTCCCGGGCCCCGGTCTTCCGGGTTCCGGCCTTCGCGTTCGGCCCGCTCGTAGCGCTCGACGAGCTCCAGCAGGTCCATCACCTGCCGGCGGCCCTGCGGCGACAGCTCCTGGGCCCGCATCGCCATCAGCTGCGCCTCGCCCGCCGGCGGCGCGGCTGCCTCTTCGTCGAAGAAGTACGTCACCGGCACGCTGAACAGCCTCGCCAGCGCCTCGACGTAGTGGATCTTCGGGTTGACCCGCTTGCCGGTGGCGAGCTGCTGCAGGTAGGCGGGCGACATCGCCGGGCCGCCCGCGCGCTCGACGGCGGCGGAGATTTCCCGGTAACTGTGCGGTGCGCGCCCGTCCAGCCGAGCCGCCTCGATCAGGGCGCTCAGGCGCTCCGCGAAGGTGCGTTCCCGTGCCATCTCCACCCCCTGGGAATCCAGCCGCGGAAATTCTAACCGCAGAACCACTGTACGCACATGTTGACAGCCATCGTATGCAGTGGTTTACAGTTGGCAAGCCTCTCGCCTGGCTCTCCGTGCCCTGGGGGTGCACGGAACGGCTCAGGCGAGAGGTTGTCGTGCCTTCGACTCGTCATGATCGCACCGTCTGTAGTACGCTTCAGGGGTCAAGGTTGATCGCCCTCGGGCGAACCCTTGGCCACGGCCTGTTGCCGGAGGTCGACCCCCAGGGCTTCCGGTGACAGGCCCCTTTATTTTTCTCAGTCCATCAGGCCGGCGGCCAGCGTGCCGCCCAATTCGGTGCACGCTTCCAGGGTCTTCCGGTCCGGATCACCGGTTGCGGTGACCGGTTCCGCCGCTTTGGCCCAGGCCAACCCCGTCGTGATGGCCAGCAGTTGCCGTTCGGTGCCCGAAATGTCGCTATTGCCGTGAATCCAATACCCGAACGGGCGACCTCGCGTCTCGTCCAGGCACGGGTAGTAAATCGTGTCGAAAAAGTGCTTCAACGCGCCGCTCATGCTGCCGAGGTTCGCCGGCGTGCCCAGCAGGTAGCCGTCCGCTTCGAGGACGTCGGTGGCGGTGGCCGCCAGCGCCGCGCGGCGGACCACCTCCACCCCTTCGATGTCCGGGTGCGTCGCGCCTGCGACGACCGCCTCGAACAAAGCCTGCATCGACGGCGACGGCGTGTGGTGCACGATCAGCAGCCTCGGCATCAGGCGAGCAGCTCCTCGACGTCGGTCCGCAACGCCGTCAGCCGCTCCCGCGCCACGTCGTGCTCGCCCGCCACCACCTGCAGGTACGCCTTCAGCTTCGGCTCGGTCCCGGACGGCCGTACGACCACGCGCACACCGTCGCCGGTCAGCCGCACGACATCGGCGTCCGGCAGCAGGTCTTCGAGGGTGACCTCGACGCCGCCGAGCTGGGCCGGCGGCGTGGCCCGCACCTTCGCCATCAGCTGCTCGCGGACGGCGAGATCGGTGACCCGCAACGAAACCTGGTCGGTCAGGTGGACGCCGTGGCGCCGGGCCAGCTCGTCGAGCACGTCCAGCGGCGTGCGGCCCTGCGCCTTGAGCTGGGCGGCGAGCCCCGCGGCCAGCGTCGCGGCGGCGATGCCGTCCTTGTCGCGCACGAAACCCGGGTTCACGCACAGCCCGAGCGCCTCTTCGTAGGCGAACACCAGCCCTTCGCCGGCCCGCACCAGCCACTTGAAGCCGGTCAGCGTCTCGGCGTACCGGGCACCCTCGGCCTTCGCGATCTCGCCGAGCATCGACGACGACACGATCGTGGTCGCCACCAGCGGGTCCGGCAGCACCGTGCGATCCACTGTGGACAGAAGGTAGGAACCGAGCAGCACGCCGGTCTCGTCGCCGCGCAGCATCCGCCACTCGCCGGTCCGCTCGCGGACGCCGAGCGCGCACCGGTCGGCGTCGGGGTCGAGCGCGATCGCCAGGTCGGCGTCCACATCGGACGCCAGCGCCAGCAGCAGGTCGGTCGCGCCCGGCTCCTCCGGGTTCGGGAACGACACGGTCGGGAAGTCCGGGTCCGGCGCGGCCTGGGCCTCGACCAGGTGCAGGTCGGTGAACCCGGCCCGCTCGAACGCCGCGCGCAGCGTGTCGGCGCCGACGCCGTGCAACGCCGTCGCGGCCACCCGCACCGCGCGCTCGTGGCCCAGCGGCAGGGTCGCGACCTCGTCGAGGTAGCGGTCCAGCAGGTCGACGACCTCGGCGCCGGGGGCCCGCGGCACGTCGGCGGCGGACGGCGCGGCCTCGATGGCGCGCTCGATCTCGCCGTCCGACGGCGGGACGATCTGGCCGCCGGTCGCGTCGTAGAGCTTGTACCCGTTGTCCGCCGGGGGGTTGTGCGACGCGGTGATCTGGATCCCGGCCACCGCGCCGAGCCGGCCGACGGCGAACGCGAGCACCGGCGTCGGCAGCGGGCGGGGGAACACCTTGACGTCGAAGCCGGCCGCGGTCAGCACCTCGGCGGCCGCCGTCGCGAAGGCTTCCGAGCCGTGCCGCGCGTCGCGGCCGACGACGACCAGCGCGCCGGCGTGCCCGTGTGCCGTCAGCCACTGCGCGACCCCGGCCGTCGTCCGGGTGACGACGGCGACGTTCATCCCGTTGGGCCCGGCGCGCACCGGGCCGCGCAGGCCGGCGGTGCCGAACTCCAGGGGACCGGCCAGGCGGTCGGCCAGGTCCGCGGCGGCCCCGGGGTCGCTTCCGGCCCGGGCCAGGACGACCTCGAGCTCGGCGCGGGTGGCGGGGTCCGGATCGGCGGCGATCCAGCGGGAAGCGGCGTCACGCAGGGTGGAATCCGATGTCACCGCGACAGCCTACGGGCTATGGTCGGGTGGGTGCGCTTACTCTTCACCTCACTGGGGTCCTTCGGCCACACCTTCCCGCTCGTCCCGCTGGCGGTCGCCGCGCGCGAGGCGGGCCACGACGTCGTCTTCGCCACCTCGGAAGACTTCCTGCCACAACTGACGAAAGCCGGGCTCGAGACGGCGGCCGCCGGGCTCGCCATCAAGGACGCCTTCGGCCAGGCGTTCGGCCAGGTGTTCGGCGAAGCGGGCCCGCCCGGCCCGCCGGGGGACATCCCGCGGGAGGTGCTCTTCCCGGTCGTCGCGAAGGTGTTCGGCGAGCTGATGCCGAAGCGGTTCCTCGCCGACCTGCTGCCGTTGTTCGAGCACGTCCGCCCCGAGCTGGTGGTCAGCGAAGCGGGCAATTCGGGCGGGGCGTTCGCCGCGCTGAAGGCCGGGATCCCGGTGGTGGCGCACGGTTTCGGCCGCGTGTCGACCGGCGACCCGATGACCACGCAGATCCGCGACGCGATCCGCGTCCACGCCACCGAGCTGGGTATCGAGATGGGCGAGGACCTGGCGTTCGGCGGCCCGTTCGTCGACATCTGCCCGGAGTCGGTGCAGGACGCGGACTTCCTGGCCCGCACCCGCCGGGTGCCGCTGCGCCCGGTCGGCTGGAGCGAGCCGGGCGAGCTGCCGAGGGGCGTGCTGGACAAGCGGCGTCCGCTGGTCTACCTGACGCTGGGCACGGCGATGGGCCACGCGGGCGTGCTCACCGAGGCGATCGCCGGTCTGTCCGGTTTGGACGTCGACGTCCTGGTCGCCACCGGCCCGTCGCTGCCCGAGGGCGCGCTGGGCGAGGTCCCGGAGAACGTCCGGCTCGAGGCGTGGGTGCCGCAGGCGGCCCTGCTCCCGCACGTCGACCTGGTGGTCCACCACGGCGGCAGCGGCACGACGCTCGGCGCGTTCGGCGCGGCCCTCCCGCAGCTGCTCCTCCCACAGGGAGCGGACCAGTTCACCAACGCGGACGCGGTCCTCGCGGCCGGCGTCGGCGACCGCCTCCTAGGCGCCGAAGTCACCGCCGAGGCCGTCGCCACCAAGGCCCGTCACCTCCTCACGGACACCGCGGTCCGCGACGCGGCCCAGGCCCTGGCCACCGAAGTCGCGGCCATGCCCTCCCCGGCCGACGTCGCCGCCCAGCTCCCCACCCTCGCCTAAAGCGCCCCAATGTGGCGTTGGTTGCGTCCAACGCACCCAATGTGGCGTTCGGTGCGTTGGACGCACCGAACGCCACATTGGGGTTGTTTCATCGTGGTTTGTGCTGGTCGGAGTGGGTTGGTGG
>NZ_JBSGBK010000091.1:0-33260 GCF_053601215.1 Amycolatopsis sp. NPDC004772 | reverse complement strand
CGCATTGCACGGGGGTTGTGTGGTTTTGCAATCGCCTGCTCCGGGTGCGTTGTCGGCCGTTCGTGTGGACTCGTTGAACGCACCGAACGCCACATTGGGGCGCTTGGGGCGAAAGTCAGCGCGGGGTGGGAGCGGCCTTGGCGAGGGCCGCGATCAGGCGGTCGACGCCGTCGCCGCCCTTGGCGTCGTAGCAGCCCGACAGGCCCTTGTAGACCAGCGGCAGGAGCTTGTTGATGCGCAGGCCGTACTTGGTGCACGCGTGCATGATCTTCGGCTTGCCGATGATCTTCGCGAAGACGTTCCCCAGCGCGTAGTAGCCGCCCATCAGCTCACCGACAGCCCGCGGGTACGCCTCCAGCGCACGCTCCCGCGAAGGCCCTTCGCGCCGCGCAAGGGCTTGCACGACGACCTCCGCCGCGATCTGCGCCGACTCCATCGCCGCCGAGATGCCCTCGCCGTTGAACGGGCTGACCATGCCGCCCGCGTCGCCGAGCAGCAGCAGGCCGTCGCGGTAGTGCGGGGTGCGGTTGAAGCCCATCGGGAGGCCGGCGCCGCCGACCTTGCCGATCGCGTTCTCCTCGCGGTAGCCCCACTCCTCCGGCGTCCCGTCGAGCCACTGGCGCAGCAGCGCGCGGTAGTCGGTGTTCCGGAAGGAGGCCGACGTCGAAAGCATGCCGAGGCCGACGTTGACCGTGCCGTCGCCGAGCGGGAACGCCCAGCCGTAGCCCGGCAGGAGCTTCGGGTTCCGCGGGTCGGAGCGGTCCCACAGCTCGAGGTGGCCCTCGATGAACGGGTCGTCGTGCCGCGGGCTCTTGTAGTACTGCCGCACGGCCACGCCCATCGGGCGCTTCTCGTTCTTCTGGATGCCGACGCTCAGCGCGAGCCGCGCGGAGACGCCGTCGCAGGCCAGGACCAGGGGCGCGCGGTAGTGCACCGGCGTCTTCTCCGGGCCGACCTTCGCCTCGACGCCGACCACGCGCCCGCTCGCGTTCGTGATCGCGCTGGTGACGGTGGTGCGCTCGTACAGGCGCGCGCCCGCCTTCACGGCGAGCTTCGCGAGGAGGTCGTCGAAGTCGTGGCGGGTGCGGGACACGCCGTACGGCGGGTAGCTCGTCAGGTCCGGCCAGTCGAGTTCCAGCGTCAGGTCGCCGGTGAGGATCCGCAGGCCGCGGCTGTGCACCCAGCCCGCGTCCTCGCTGGTGTCGATGCCCAGGTCGATCAGTTGCTTGACGCCGCGCGGGGTGAGGCCGTCGCCGCAGACCTTCTCGCGGGGGAACTCGGTCTTCTCCAGCAGCAGGACGTCGACGCCCGCGCGGGCCAGGTAGGTGGCCACGGTGGACCCTGCCGGTCCGGCGCCGACGACGATGACTTCGGCGTCCTGGTCTGCGGTGCGTCGCGTCATGAACGCGAGTTTAGGCAGGCTTTCGCGCGCGGTGGATCGCCACGACCCCGAATGTGAGGTTCAACCACTCGACGTCGGTCCAGCCGGCGCTCGCGATGATCTCGCCGAGGGTCCGCTGGTCGGGCCAGGTGAGCATGGATTCGGCCAGGTACTTGTACGCCTCGGGGTTGGACGACGTCCGGCTGCCGACCCAGGTCAGCAGCTTCAGGACGAACCGGCGGTGGACGAACCGGATCGGGGCGAACGGCGGGGTCGAGACCTCGCAGATCACCAGCCGGCCGCCGGGCTTGACCACCCGGGCGATCTCGGTGAGCGCGGCCTTCGGGTCGACGAAGTTGCGCAGGGCGAGGGAGATCGTCACGGCGTCGAAGCTCTCGTCGGCGAACGGCAGGTTCAGCGCGTCCGCGGCGACCATCGGGACCTTGCGGTGCAGGCCGGCACGGAGCATGCCGAACGAGAAGTCCGCGGCCAGGCACCACGCGCCCCCGCGGGCGTACTCGACGGTCGAGACCCCGGTGCCGGCGGCGAGGTCCAGGACCCTCTCGCCGCGGCGGGCGTCGAGGACACGGGCGGTGGTGGTCCGCCAGCGCCGGTCGAAGCCGAAGGTCATGAACGAGTTCGCCCGGTCGTACCCGGACGCGACGCCGTCGAACATCGCGGCGACTTCGTGCGGGTCCTTGTCCAGGCTTGCGCGTGACATGGGTCGAGATTAGTCCGGGGCGTTCAGCTGAAGGCCGCCAGCATGCCCGCCACGGCCGCGGGCCAGGTGAACTCCTCCGCGCGGGCCCTGGCCGCCGCCCGGCGCAAGTCCTCCGGGCTTTCCAGGAGCCCGGTCACCGCTTTCGCGAACGCGGGCGCGTGGTCGTCCACCGCCGCGCCACACCCGGGCCGGACGATCTCCCGCAGCGCCGACGACGCCGACACCACCACCGGCGTCCCCGAGGCCAGGGCCTCCAGGGCCGCCAGGCCGAACGTCTCGTGCGGCCCGGGCGCGAGGGAGACGTCCGCGCTGGCCAGCAGCCGGGCGACGTCGCCGCGGGCCGGCAGGAACCCCAGGAACGTCACCGGCAGCCCCCGCGCCCGGCGTTCCAGGGCCCGCCGCCGCGGCCCGTCACCCGCCACCACCAGCCGCACCTTCGCCCCGGCCTCGGTCAGCGCCGCGACCGTGTCCACGCTGCGCTCCACGTGCTTCTCCGGCGACAGTCGTCCACAGTGGACGATCAGCGCCTCCGCTCCCCCGGCGAGATCGGTGCGCCAGCCGTCGTCGCGCATGGCGGGCCGGAAGGTCGCCAAGTCGACGCCGAGCGGGACGCGGCGGACGTTCGGCGCGGCGATCCGGTCGAACTCCGCGCGCGCGAACGCCGTCGTGCAGACCACCGTGTCGTAGCCGGCCGCCATCCGCCGGTTGGCGGCGTCGGCGACCCGGCGGGCCACCGGCGCGGGCAGCAGGAACTGCTCCAGCAGGCGATCGAGGCGTTCGTGGGAGATGACCGTGCTGGGCACGCCGTGGCGGCTCGCCCAGCCGCCCATCCCCCGCAGCGTCAGCCGGTCGGACACCTCCAGGCGGTCCGGTTCGAGCCGGCGCAGGACCGCGCGGACCCGGTGCGGGTCGACGGCGCGGTAGCCGCCGGTGCCCGGGATCCGCGGCGCGGGCAGGGAAAACCGGCGCACGCCGGTCGGCAGGACCTCGTCGGCGTACCGGCGCCCGGGCACCACGAGCGTGACCTCGTGCCCGCTCGCGACGTAGCCGGCGCCGAGGTGGTGCAGCGCGGTGCGCAGCCCGCCCGAGCGCGGCCCGTAGAAGTTCGCGAGCTGGACGATGTGCACGTCAGGCCGCGCGCGCAGCCCGGCCGCGCACGGCTTCGTAGTGCCCGACCAGCTCGTGGCAGACGGCGGGCCAGGTGCGGCCCAGCACCACCTTGCGCGCCTTCTCGCCAAGCCTGGCGCGCAACGCGGCGTCGCGGAGGGCGTCGACCTTCTCGACGAGCGCCGGGCCGAACTGCTCGCGGTCGGCGGGCAGCAGGTAACCGGTGCGGCCGGGCAGGACGAGGTCCTTCGGGCCGCCGGCGTCCGGGGCGAGGACGGGCAGCCCGGAGGCCATCGCCTCCTGCACCGCCTGGCAAAACGTCTCGTGCGGTCCGGTGTGGACGAAGACGTCGAGGCTCGCGTACGCCTTCGAGAGGTCGTCGCCGTACTTCGCGCCGAGGAAGGCCGCGCCCGGCAGCTGCTCTTTCAGCGCGGGCAGTTCGGGCCCGTCGCCGACGACGACCACCCGGATGCCCGGCACGCCGGCCAGCGCGGCCAGCCGGTCGACCTCCTTCTCGGGCGCCAGCCGGCCGACGAACCCGACGAGCAGCTCGCCGTCCGGGGCCAGTTCGGCCCGCAGCGCCGGGTCGGCGTGGGCCGGCGAGAACCGGTCGATGTCGACGCCGCGCGCCCAGCGGTGCACGCGCGGGACGCCGTGGAGCCGCAGCTGCTCGACGGAGTCGCTGGACGGCGCGAGGGTCCGGTCGGCCCGCGAGTGCAGCCGCCGCACCCACCGCCACGCGGCGCGGGCGGCGATGCCGAAGCCGTACGCGGCGGCGAACCCGGCGATGTCGGTCTGGTAGACGGCGATCGACGGGACGCGCAGCCGTCTCGCGGCGGCCAGCCCGCGCGCGCCGACGACGAACGGCGACGCCAGGTGCACGACGTCCGGGCCGAACGCGGCCAGCGCGTTGAGCACGGTGCGCGTCGGCAGGCCGATCGGCAGGGAGCTCACGCCGGGGACGTCGAGCGCGGGGATCCGGACGACCGGGGCGCCGCGGTAGGAGTCCGGGCCCGGGCCGGGGGCGATGATCAGCACGTCGTGGGCGCGTTCGCGCAGGTGCTCGACGACCCGCAGGACGGAGTTGGTCACGCCGTTCACCTGGGGCAGGAAACTTTCGGTGACTATGGCGACTCGCACGTCTTGGACGATCGCACCCGATCCTGGCGACCGCGTGACACGGCGGCCAACGCTGCCGGAACAGATCGGCTACGACATGTCATCTCAAGGTCGCGTGCCGGAAACCAGGGTGGCCCAGACTAGGCGGGCATGACCCTCTTGTCCTCACGGCCGCCGCGGCCCGTCGAGCCCGGCCTGCTGTCGAGGGCGCTCGAAGTGGCCGGGCGGCTGGCCAACGACGCCACCGACGTGATCACCGCGACCGCCGGCCGCGGCGCCCACCCGTCGACCCTGGACTCGCCATTCGACTGGGTCACCGACACCGACCGGATCCTGGAGCGCCACACCCGGCGCGTCCTGACGGCGGAGTTCCCGGGCATCCCGGTGGTCGGCCACGAGTTCGGCGCGGACCACGGAGCGGACGTCGCGGAGTACCGCTGGGTGGTCGACTCGGTGGACGGAACGGCGAACTACGTGGCCGGCGTGCCGTGGTGCGCGTACAGCCTGGCCCTGGTGGACGCGGCCGGCCCGGTGGTGGGCGTGGTGGCGGACCCGTACCGGGCCCAGATCTACGCCGCGGCGCGCGGCCGGGGAGCCCGCGCGAACGGCAAGCCGATCCAGCTGGCGGACCGCTGCGTGACGGCGGGAGCCCTGGTCTGCACCGAGCTGGCCCGGACAGGCCCCTGGCCAGGGATGGGCGGCTTCATCGAGCGAGCGGCGGCGGCCCACGCGGGGGTGCGCGTGCTGGGCTCGGCGGCGTTGTCGATCGCCCAGGTGGCATTGGGCCACGCGGCGGCGGCGGTGCTGCACAGTTACCACGAGTGGGACGTGGCGGGCTCGGTGGCGATGGCGATCGAGGCGGGCGCGGTGGTCCTCGACAAGCACGGCGAGGACACGGCCCTCCCCACGGACGGCCTCCTGGTGGCGGCCCCCGGGGTGGCGGACGAGGTCCTCGGCTGGTGGCAGGAGACGGCGGGCTAATCGGTTGCGCGTGGGGTGAGGATCGAGGCATGCCGACCCTGCACACACCGCGTCTCTCGCTCGTGCCGCTGGCCGACGAGCACCTCGAGCTGGAGTACGAGCTGGACTCGGATCCGGAGGTGATGAGGTACCTGACCGCCCGCGCAGCGACCCGGGACGAGGTCGCGGCGGCCCACGCACGCCGGATGGCGGTGGAGCCGGGGTTCGGGTTCTGGATGGGCTTCGCGGGTGCGGACTTCGTGGGCTGGTGGCTGCTGCGGCCGCCCAATGGGCCGGACCAGCCGTTCGCCGAAGGCGAGGCGGAGCTGGGGTACCGGTTGCTGCGCCGCCAGTGGCGGAAGGGATATGCCCGCGAGGGGTCGCTGGAGGTGCTCCGCTACGGCTTCGAGGACCTGGGCCTGAACCGGATTTTCGCCCAGACGATGGCGGTGAACAAGCCATCCCGGGCCACGATGGCCTCGGTGGGGATGACGTTCAAGCGGGCGTTCATCTCGGCTGGCGAGTATGAAGACCCAGTCGAGGGGGCAGAGCAGGGCGAGGTGGAGTACGAGATCACCCGAAGCAGCTGGCGGAAGACGGCGGACTGACCCGGTTCAACCCACAGCCGCACCGACGGCTCCAGCACAAGAAGCCGCACCAACCGCCCTACACCTCCCCCGCCCCTCGCCCCAGCTGCAGTCAGCACCGGGGAGCCGGGGTCAAGGGTGGGCGAAGCCCATCGCGAAGCGACGCCGAAGGCGCCCTTGAGGCCGGATCCCCGGTGTTGAACAATCAAAGGACGAGGAGCGGGGAACCACTCAGGGCCAAAGAGCCAGGCACCACTCAAACCGAAGAGCCGAAACCCGCTCAAACCGCAGCCAAAGCCCGCTTCCCCTGCCTCCGAATCCACCAAAGCGCCGGCCCGGCCACCAGCCACGTGAAGAACACAAAGCTCCCCAGCGGCAACAACGTCAAAGCCGCCGACCGCCCCGCCACCCGGGCCAGCTCCGGATCGGACGCGTCGTACTCGATCCGCACCAGCTGGCCGGCCGCTAGCCCGTCGGGGTACAGCACCCCGTTGGCCGGGCTGTGCACGATCCCGTCCGGCGTCTCGAAGTGGATGATCGTCCGGTCGAACGCCACCGAATCCACCGTCGCCGTCGCTGTCCCCAGCTGGGCCGAGATCGCGCTGTCGTTCCGAAGAGCCGCGAAGAGCAGGCACACGCACATCACGGTGAGGAGCGAGGCGACGCCGAGGGTGGTCCACCACCCGACGCGCCTCGCCCGCTCACCTCTCGTGCTCACGCCGCGAGCGTAGCGGTCCCGCTCAGCCCGCGTGTTCGGCGGCGAGGAACCGGTGGTTCTGCTGGATCTGGTCGTACGAGCGAGGCTTCACCGACGCCACGCGCGAGGTGAAGGCAGCCGCCCCGTTCGGGCCCACCGACGGCTTGCCCGCCGTGTACAGCCACGTCTGGAACAGGTCGTGCAGCGGCTTGCCCGAGATCTTCTCCGCCAGCGCGATGAACTCGAGGATCCGCCCGTCCTTCCCGCCCTTCGTGACCTGCCAGGTCTGCAGGATCTTGAAGAACGCCTCGTCACCCACGGCCGTCCGGAGCGCCTGGAGAGTCAGCGCACCGCGGTCGTACACCGCGTTGTCGAACTGGTTGTCCGCGCCCGGGTCGGCCGGGACGACCTTCCACAGGTCCGCGTCGGGCGCGTTCGAGTCGTACGTGTACTGGGCCAGCTCCGCGACCGTTCCCTCGCCCTCGTGCTCCGACCACAGCCACTCCGCGTACGACGCGAAGCCCTCGTTCAGCCAGATGTCGCTCCAGCGGCCCAGCGACACGTTGTCGCCGAACCACTGGTGGGCGTTCTCGTGCGCGATCAACGTCGTGTTCGAGCCCGCGCGGAAGTTGCGGGCGCCGTACGTCGGCCGGGTCTGGTTCTCCAGGGAGAACGTGATGCCGCTGGTCACGACGCCGCCCTCCGCCTCGAACGGGTACGGGCCGAACTGGGTCGCGAGGAACTCGTCGATCTCCGGCGTCCGCTCCACGCTGGCCTTCGCCGCGTACAGCGAGTCGCCCAGGTCGGCGCCGTAGGCGGTGATGAACGGCTTGCCGTCCGGGGTCGTCGACTGGACCAGCTCGTAGTTGCCGACGATGAACGACGTCAGGTACGTGGCCTGCGGCTTCGTGCTGCGCCACTGCCAGCGGGTCCAGCCCGCGCGGCTCTTCTGCGTCCGGACCAGCGAGCCGTTGGAGATGGCCACGTTGCCGTCCGGCGCCTCGATCGAGACGTCGTAGGTCGCCTTGTCGGTCGGGTGGTCGTTGGCCGGGAACCACCACGCCGAGCTCTGCGGCTCGTCGATGCCCAGCGCGCCGAACGCGCCCTTCTTCCACGCGTTGAGGCCGTCCACCTTCTCGGTCGACGGCGTGTCCGCGTAGGCGACGACGACCGTCGCGGTCTGGCCCTTGAGCAGCGGCTGGGCCGGCGTGACGACGAGCTCGCCGTTGCCCGTCTGGTTCGTGAACTGCGCCGGGCGGTTGTTCACCCGCACGCTCGACGCCTTCAGCGCGAAGTCCAGGTCGAACCGCGAGAGGTCCTGCGTCGCGGTGAGCAGCAGCGTCGTCGTGCCCGACAGGAGGTCGGTCGCGGGCTGGTAGGTGAGCCGGATGTCGTAGTGCAGCACGTCCGTGCCGCCGTTGCCGGCGTTCGGGTAGTACGGGTCGCCGGCACCGGGGGCGCCGGGCGAGGGCGCCGCGCTCGCGGTGCCGGCGAGCAGCACCGAAACGACGCCGGCCGCGAGCGCACCGAGACCGGTGCGCGTTCTTGCACGCATTCGAAATCCTCCAAAGGAGTGAGGAAGCAGCGCGCTCGAACGTAGCCAGGGCAGCCGGAAGCAGGAACAGCCGAAGGGAGGTTTCTTGCCTACTGGGATTCCACCCGGAAAGCGGTTGACGTCAGCCCGCGGACACGGCCGCCGACACCGCCGCCCGCAGGCGCGAGTGCAGATCGCGGTGCCGTGACCGGTCCACCCGGACTTCGACGACCCGCAGGCCCGGCGCCGGCGCCAGCGCGGCCCGGAACTCCGTCAGCGTCTCCGCGACGACGTGCGGGACGCGGTAGCCGGCGCACAGCGCGCCAAGGTCAGCGCCGTGCGGCGTGCCGAACACGCGCTCGAAGCTGGCCGAGTGCTCCGGCGCCCCCTGCTCCAGCAGGGAGAAGATGCCGCCGCCGTCGTCGTTGAGGACCACGATCGTCAGGTCGGGCCGCTGCTCGGCGGGCCCGGTCAGCAACCCCGACGCGTCGTGCAGGAAGGTCAGGTCGCCCAGCAGCGCGTACGACGGGCCGCGGTGTACGTACGCGGCCCCGATGGCCGTCGACACCGTGCCGTCGATGCCCGCGACGCCGCGGTTGCGGTGCACGAGGACGTCCGGGCGCAGCCGGCCGGCCAGCGCGACGTCCCGGGTCGGGTTGGACGAGCCGACGACCAGCAGCGAGTCCGGCGGCAGCGCGTCCACCAGCTCGGTCGCCACCCGCAGCCCGGACGGCCACGGCTCCTCGGCCAGCGTCGAGGCCACGGCGGACGCGGCTGCGGCATCGGCCCGGCGCCAACCGGCCAGCCACTCCGGGTCGGCGGGCTTGGTCGGCTCGTCGAACCACTGCCCGACCTGCCGGACGTTGTGCGCGGGCGCCGGCCAGTCCGAGTCCGGCCGGACCAGCAGGACCTCGACGTCCGGGTCGGAGATCACCTTCTGAATCTGCCGGAACACCGTCGGCCGCCCGAGGCAGAGCACCTGCTCCGGCTTGTGCCGCGAGATGAACTCCTCGACGCCCAGCAGCCACGCGCCGGACGAGATCGCCGTGCCGCCGGACAGGCCGATCCCGCCGGTTTCGGAGATCACCGGCCAGCCGTGCTGCTCGGCCCATTCGCTGGCCGCCTGGACGCCGGTGTCACACGCGATGACCAGGCCGTGGCGGGCCGAGGGCACCACGAACGACGGCAGCGCGCCGAAGTCCGGCAGCTCGGTCCAGCGGGACCCGTCCGCGCGGCCGTCGAGCGATTCGTACCACTCGCCGTCGTCGTCCAGGTCCGGCACGAGCGGCTCGCGGAACGGGATGTTCAGGTGCACCGGCCCGCAGCGCCACTCGCCGTAGGCGGCGTTCCAGGCCCGGCAGATCTGGCTGCGCCAGTACGAGTTCTGGCCGGCCCGCCGCTCGGCGACAGCCAGCTCGTCGAAGTAGCGGACAGCGTCGCCGTAGAGCTGGTGCTGGTCGATGACCTGCGACGCGCCCGCGGCCCGCAGCTCGGGCGGCCGGTCGGCGGTCAGCACGATCAGCGGGACACCCGCGCGGTCGGCTTCGAGGACGGCGGGGTGGAAGTTCGCGGCCGCGGTGCCGGACGTGCAGAGCACGGCCACCGGGCGGCCGGTGCGCGCGGCGATGCCGAGGGCGAGGAACGCGGCCCCGCGCTCGTCGATGCGGACGTGGAGCCGGAGCTTCCCGGCCGCGGCCGCGTCGTACAGCGCGATCGACAGCGGCGCGTTGCGGGAGCCCGGGCAGAGGACGACGTGCGAAACGGTGTTGCGGACGAGTTCGTCGACGATGACCCTGGCCTGCGCGGTGGAAGGGTTCACCGGCAGGCTCCAGACTCATCGAGATCAGTTCTGTCCACAGGTCCTATCCTCGCAAACGTGGATGACGCCCGAGTTTCCGAGCTGTTCGACCCCGCCGCGTGGACCGAGGTCGAAGGTTTCGCCTTCACCGACATCACCTACCACCGTTCCGCCGAGGACCGCGGCGGCAAACGCGTGGTGCGCATCGCGTTCGACCGCCCGGAGGTCCGCAACGCCTTCCGGCCGCACACCGTCGACGAGCTCTACCGGGCCCTCGACCACGCCCGGATGAGCGCCGATGTCGGTTGTGTCCTGCTCACCGGGAACGGCCCGTCGCCCAAGGACGGCGGGTGGGCGTTCTGCTCCGGTGGTGACCAGCGTATTCGCGGACGGTCCGGGTATCAGTACGCGAGCGGGGAGACCTCCGACACGGTGGACCCCGCGCGGGCCGGCCGGCTGCACATCCTCGAGTGCCAGCGGCTCATCCGCTTCATGCCGAAACCCGTGATCGCGGTGGTGCCGGGCTGGGCCGCGGGCGGCGGGCACTCCCTGCACGTCGTGTGCGATCTCACCCTCGCCTCGGCCGAGCACGCGAAGTTCAAGCAGACCGACGCCGACGTCGGCTCGTTCGACGGCGGCTACGGCTCGGCGTACCTGGCGAAGATGGTCGGGCAGAAGTTCGCCCGCGAAATCTTCTTCCTCGGCCGCGAGTACTCCGCCGAGCAGATGCACCACATGGGCGCGGTGAACGCCGTCGTCCCGCACGCCGACCTGGAGAAAGAGGCGCTGACCTGGGCGTGGGAGATCACGCGCAAGTCGCCGACGGCGCAGCGGATGCTGAAGTACGCGTTCAACCTCACCGACGACGGCCTGGTCGGCCAGCAGCTGTTCGCCGGCGAGACCACCCGGTTGGCCTACATGCAGGACGAGGCCGTCGAAGGCCGTGACGCGTTCCTCCAGAAGCGCGACCCCGATTTCAAGGACGTCCCCTATTACTACTGAGCTGCTCCCGGTCCACCTCGACGGCTCGCCCGAGGCGCTCGAAACCCTGAAGCGAGCCGTCGCGGCCGCGCTGGGCGGCGGCCCGGCGGTGCTGCCGTTCACCGACCCCGCGCTGCGCGACGCGATGGCCCCGGACGAGCCCGCCGAGCCGGGCACCGCCGTGGTCATCGCCACGTCGGGCTCGACCGGCGCGCCCAAGGGCGTCCTGTTGTCGGCCCGCGCGCTGACCGCGTCCGCCGCGGCCACGCACACCCGGCTCGGCGGGCCGGGACACTGGCTCCTGGCGACGCCGGCGCACTATATCGGCGGGCTCCAGGTGCTGGTCCGGTCGCTGCTGGCCGGGACGACCCCGGCGCTGCTGACCGGCTCCGGCTTCCGCCAGGACGACTTCGCCGCCGCGGCGGCCCGGCTCGGGAGCGGCCCGCGGTACACGGCCTTGGTGCCGACCCAGCTGGTCCGCCTGCTCGACGACGGCGGCGCCGGGCTCGCCGCGGCCCGGACGTTCGACGCGATCGTCGTCGGCGCGGCGGCGACCCCGCCGTCCTTGCGGGAGCGCGCCGCGGACGCTCGCGTGCGGATCGTGCCGGCGTACGGGATGAGCGAGACGGCCAGCGGCTGCGTCTACGACGGCGTCCCCCTCGACGGCGTCCGGGTCGACGTCGAGGGCGACCGGATCCGCATCGCCGGCGACGTCCTAGCGCACGGCTACCGGCGCCGGCCGGACCTGACCGCGGAGTCCTTCTCGGACGGCTGGTTCACGACCTCCGACCGTGGGGTTCGCCACGCCGACGGCCGCGTCGAGGTCCTCGGCCGGGCCGACGACATGATCAACACCGGCGGCGTGAAGGTGTCGGCGAACGCGATCGAGCGGTGCCTCCGCGCGCAGCCCGGGGTGCGGGACGCCTGCGTCGTCGGCGTGCCGGACCCGGAGTGGGGCGAGGCCGTGGTGGCGCTGGTCGTCCCGCCGGGCGAGCACGGCGACCTGCGCGCGGCGGTCCGCGCGGAGCTGGGCGCGGCGGCGACGCCGAAGCGCATCGAATCCGTCTCGGAGCTGCCGCTGCGCGGGCCGGGCAAGGTCGACCGGGCGGCGGTGAAGGCCCGGCTCGAGCCGCGTCCGACCGGCTGAATGGCGGCACTTCGTTGACACGAACAGGGTGCGCCCGCTTGGCTACTCACCATGACGCGCCTGATTCGCACCGTCCTGATCAGCACCGCCGTCGCCCTGGGGGTCCTCCTTCCCGCGGGTGCGGCGCTGGCCGACGTCCCCGCCGCGGACCCGAACAGCGGCTCGCTCGTCCTGCAGCTGCCGTCCACCGACTGACGTCGGCGAACCGGGACCGCACCGCCCCCTCGGCGGCACGGTCCCGGCCGGTGCTTCCCCGACCGCTCACGCGGTGTGTCCACCACCTTGCCGTAAGCATCGTGGCGAAACCTTGCAGACCGCTTGAACGAGCTGGTCGAATGCGGTGCCGGCCGGGCACGGGCCCGGTGGCCGCAGGGAGGGCGCAGGGGTGGAGTTCCGGGTGCTGGGCACGATCGAAGCCCGCCAGGACGACAGGCAGGTGGAGCTCGGGCCGGTCCGGCAGCGATCGGTGCTGGCGGCGCTGCTCGCCGACGCGAACCGGCTGGTGCCGGTCGAGCAGCTGATCGACCGCGTGTGGGCGGAGAACCCGCCGCTGCGGGCACGCGACACGCTGTACAGCTACCTGTCCCGGCTGCGTGGCGTTTTGGCGGGCGGTGGCCTGGAGATCGAGCGGCGCGGCGGCGGCTACTTCCTGCGCGTCGACCCCGACGCGGTCGACCTGCACCGGTTCCGCCGGCTGGTGGCCGAGGCCCGCGAGGCCGACGACGACGAGGCCGCCGCCGGTCTCTTCGAGCAGGCCCGCGCGCTCTGGCGCGGGGAAGCGCTGGCCGACGTCGGCACCCCGTGGGCCGACGAGCTGCGCCGTGACCTGCGGGCCGAACGGTGGGCGGCGGAACTCGACCACGCCGACGTGGGCCTGCGCCAAGGCCGGCACGCCGAACTGCTGCCGGAGCTGACGGCCCGGACCCGCGAGCACCCCCTGGACGAGCGGCTCGCCGGTCAGGTCGTGCTGGCCCTGTACCGCTGCGGCCGCCAGGCCGACGCCCTCGACCACTACGAGCAGCTGCGGCGACGGCTCGTCCGGGAACTGGGCGCCGATCCGAGCCCGCCGCTGCGGGAGCTGCACCAGCGGGTCCTCCGCGGCGACCCGGACCTGACCGCGGCACCGGCGGGCACGCCGGCCGGTGCCGGCGCGGTGCCGCACCACTTCCCCCCGGCGCCGCCGTCGTTCATCGGCCGCGCCGACGAGCTCGCCGCGCTCACCGCCGCGTCCCGCCCCGAGGCGGACGTGAGCCGGGTGGTCCAGATCTCCGCGCTGGCCGGCGCCGGCGGCGTCGGCAAGACCTGGCTGGTGCTGCACTGGGCGCACGCGCACCGCGACCGGTTCCCGGACGGCCGGCTGTTCGCCGACCTCCACGGGTTCTCCTCGGCCGGTGCCCCGCTCGACCCGTCCGTCGTGGTGCGCGGGTTCCTCGGCGCGCTGGGCGTCGCCCCCAGCCGCATCCCGCCCGAGCCGGACGCCCAGGTCGCGTTGTACCGGAAGCTCGTCGACGGCAAGCGGATGCTGATCGTGCTGGACAACGCGGCGGACGCCGAGCAGGTGGTCCCGCTGCTGCCGGGCAGCCCGGCCTGCACGACCGTCGTCACCAGCCGGCGGCACCTCGCCCCGCTGATCACCCGCTACGGCGCCCGGCACCTCCAGCTCGACATCCTCAGCCACGGGGAGGCCCACGCACTGCTGGCCGAACGCCTCGGCGAGCCCCGGATCGCCGCCGAGCCGGCCGCGGCCGAAGCGCTGATCAGCCTGTGCGGGCGCTACCCGCTGGCGCTGGCCATCATGAGCCGCCACGCGCACACCCGGCCCCACATCCCGCTCGCCGAGTTCGCCGCCGAACTGCGCGACCTCGGCCTCGACGCGCTCGACCACGACGATCCCACGGTCAGCCTGCCGACGGTGCTGTCGTGGTCCCTGCGGGCCCTCACCGGCGAACAGCGCACCCTGTTCGCCCTGCTCGGCACCGCGCCCGGAGCGGACATCGGGCTGCCCGCCGCGGCCGCGCTCGCCGGTTCGCCGCCGCGGCGGACCGCCAAGGTGCTCAGCATGCTGGAGGAGGCCTCGCTGCTGACCCGCCGCGCCGGCGGCCGGTACGCGATGCACGACCTCATCCGCGACTACGCCACGGCCACCGCCGAGCGGGACCTCCCGCTCGCCGAGCGTCGAGCCGCGCTGCACCGGGTGCTCGACTGCTACGCCCACACCGCGCACGCGGCCGACCACCGGGTGGACCCGCACCGCCAGGCCGTCCGGCTCGCCGCCCCCGCACCCGGCGTCGAACCCGGCTCGCCGTCCGACGATGCCGAAGCCATGGCGTGGTTCGACGCCGAGCACGCCAACCTGCTGGCCGCCCAGCACGCCGCCGCGGCCCTCGGCCGGCACGAAATCGTGTGGCACCTGGCGTGGAGCCTGCACACGTTCCAGAACCGGCGGGGGATGCTGCACGACCGGCTCGTGGTGTGGCAGGCCGCGCTGGAGGCCACCGAGCACCTGTCCGACCCGTCCGTGCACATCCGCGCGCACCGGCTGATCGGCGACGTCTTCATGTACTTCCGGCGGCACGACGAGGCGGTCGAGCACCTCGGCGAGGCCGCCGCCCTCGCCGCGAAGCACGAGGACCCGACCGAAGAGGGCCTGATCCACCACGGGCTGTCGTGGGTGTGGCAGCTGCGCGGCGACGACCGGCAGGCCCTGGAGCACGCCACCCGGGCGCTGGCGCTCTTCCGGACCCTGGGCCGGCCGGTGTGGGAGGCGCGCGAGCTCAACCAGGTGGGCTGGTTCGCCGCCCGGACCGGCGACTTCGAGACCGCGCGCAGCCACTGCACGGCCGCGCTGGCCCTCCACCGGCGGCACGGCGAATCCGACGGCGAAGCGGACACGCTCGACAGCCTCGGCTACATCGAGCACCACACCGGCCACCACGCCGCCGCGATCGGCTACTACCAGAGCGCCCTCACGGTCTACCGGGAGCGCGGCAACACCTTCCAGGTGGCCGACACCCTCAGCTGCCTCGGACTGCCCCACGCCGCGCTCGGCCACCACGACCAGGCCCGTGCGGCGTGGCAGGAAGCGCTCGAGCTGTTCCGGCAGCAGGGCCGCACGCACGACGCCGAGCGCGTCCGGCGGGAGCTCGACGCCCTGGACGGCGCCCGGTCCGGGCTCCCCTCGGCGCACTGATCGAGATGGCGTTGAATGGCGCCATGGCGAGCTTGAGCGAGTGGATCGAAGGGGCCCGGCCACGGACGCTGCCCAACGCGGTGGCGCCGGTGGTGGCGGGCGTCGGCGCGGCGATCGCGCTGGACGCGTTCTCCTGGTGGCGTTCGGCGCTGGCGCTGCTGGTCTCGCTCTCGCTGATCGTCGGCGTCAACTACGCCAACGACTACTCCGACGGCATCCGCGGCACCGACGAGAATCGCGTCGGCCCGCTGCGGCTGGTCGGTTCGAAGGTCGCCGCCCCGAAGGCCGTGCTCACCGCCGCGCTGGTCTCGCTGGGCCTCGCCGGCGTGCTGGGGCTGGTCCTGGTGGCCGTCAGCGGCCACTGGTGGCTCCTGGGCATGGGCGCGCTGTGCATCCTCGGCGCGTGGTTCTACACCGGCGGCAAGAAGCCCTACGGCTACTACGGCTTCGGCGAGATCGCCGTTTTCGTGTTCTTCGGCCTGGCCGGCGTGCTGGGCACGGTGTACGTCCAGGCGGGCCGGGTGAGCTGGGCGGCGCTGGCCTGCGCGGTCGCCGTCGGCTGCTTCTCGACGGCCGTCCTGACGGCCAACAACCTGCGCGACATCCCGACCGACATCGAGTCCGGCAAGCGCACCCTGGCCACCCGCATGGGTGACCAGGGCACCCGGCGGCTCTACCTGGCGCTGATCGCCGTGCCGTACGTGCTCGCGATCGTGATGGGGTTCGTCACGCGCTCGCTCGCCGCGTTGCCGCTGCTCAGCGCCCCGATGCTGTTCGGGTCGGTCAGCGCGATCCGCCACAACGCGACCGGCCGCGACCTCATCCCGGCCCTGCGCGACACCGGGCTGGCCATGCTCGCCTGGGCGGCACTGGCCGCGGTCGGCCTGAACCTTTAGAGGTCCGGGAACTTCCCGGTGGCCAGGAACTCCTCGAACAACGCCGTGTGCGGCGCGATGTCCAGGTTCTGCTGGGCCAGCCACTCGTCGTTGTAGTAGGTGTGCGCGTAGCGCTCGCCGCCGTCGCACAGCAGCGTCACGACGCTGCCCGCCTGGCCGTCTTCGACCATCCGCGAGATGAGCCGGAAGGCGCCGTAGAGGTTGGTGCCGGTCGAGCCGCCGGCCCAGTGGCCGGTGCGCTCGCGCAGCAGCCGGATGGCCGCCAGCGACCCGGCGTCGGGGATCTGGAACATCTCGTCGATGACGCCGGGCACGAACGACGGCTCGCAGCGCGGCCGCCCGATGCCCTCGATCCGCGACGGCATGCCGGTGCCGTAGTCCAGCGCCCCCGTCTCCCAGGCGCCGTAGAACGACGAGTTCTCCGGGTCGACGACGCAGATCTTCGTCGTGTGGCGCTTGTAGCGGACGTACCGGCCGAAGGTCGCGCTCGTGCCGCCGGTGCCCGCGCCGACGACGATCCACTTCGGGATCGGGTGGCGTTCCGAGCGCATCTGCGCGAACACCGACTCGGCGATGTTGTTGTTGCCGCGCCAGTCCGTCGCGCGCTCGGCGTAGGTGAACTGGTCGAGGTAGTGCCCGCCGCACTCGGCCGCGAGCCGTTCCGCCTCGGGGTACATCGCCGGGGCTTCGTCGACGAAGTGGCATTCGCCGCCGTAGAACTCGATGAGCGCGACCTTCTCCTTCGACGTGCGCCGCGGCACGACGGTGATGAAGCGCAGGCCCAGCATCCGGGCGAAGTAGGCCTCGGACACCGCGGTCGAGCCGCTGGAGGCCTCGACGAGCACGGTGTCCGGCCCGATCTGGCCGTTGACCAGCCCGTAGAGGAACAGCGACCGGGCCAGCCGGTGCTTCAGCGAGCCGGTCGGGTGCACCGACTCGTCCTTGAGGTACAGGTCGATGCCCCACTCCGGGGGCAGCGGGAAGACGTGCAGGTGCGTGTCGGCGCTGCGGTTGGCGTCGGCCTCGATGATCCGGACGGCCTCGCGGACCCAGCTGCGGCTGTGGAGGCGGCTCACTCGGACTGCCCGGCCGTGTCGCCGCGCAGCTGCGCGCGCAGCTCGGCGCGGGCGCGGGCCCGCTTCTCGTTGCGCTTCGCCAGCCCGGCGGTCACGCGGGCGTTGAGCGGCCGGAACAGCAGCAGGCCGAGCGGCAGCCCGACGACCAGGCCGATCAGCAGGGCGACCAGCAGCGGCACCCCGGTCAGGGACAGCGCCCACGCGATCACCCCGACCAGCACGAACCGCGCCAGCAGGTACAGCGTCAGGTCACGGGCCAGCTGCGGGGGCTTCTCGTCGCTCACACCAACGCAGGCTACGCCCCGCCCGGCCGGTCCTTCTGCAGGCCCGCGTTGTTCGGGCGGCCCTCGAACCGGGTCGAGAGCACCACGGTGGTGTTCGTCCGGCCGACGCCGGGGATGCGGCGCAGCCGGCCCAGCGTGCGTTCCAGCTCGTCGACGGTCGGCACCCGCACCTTGACGACGAACGCCTCGTCGCCGGCCACCGCGTAGCAGCTCTCGACCTCGTCGAGCTCGCCGAGCGCGTCGGCGACGTCGTCTTCGGTCGCGGTGTCGGTCGGATGGATGCCGACGAGGGCGGTGACGCCGAGGCCGACGGAGCTGGGGTCGACGACCGCGTGGTAGCCGGTGATCACGCCGGCGGCTTCCAGCTTGCCCACGCGCTCGTGCACCGACGACGCGGAGAGCCCGACGGCCCGTCCGAGGTCGGCGTAGGTGGCCCGTCCGTTGATGCGCAACGCTGCGATGATCTTCCGGTCCAACTGATCCACGGGATCACTCTATGCGGTTGGACAATCCCCCATTGGCACCACGCCTGGCCGCCGGTGGCCAAGGGAGGGACGTCTGCGCACGTCAGGTCACCGCAGGTAGTTGCCGTCCGTAAACAACCTGTCCGTTTTGACCTTTAAGGGCTCTTTACTCGGAGACAACCGTTCGAGTACCCGACGGGTGAAGTGCAACGATTGCCTTGTTGGCTACCCCGGCGCGACGGGCAGAAGGGCCCGGACGCCTCCGGTATAGCAGTGAGTTCGTTAAGGAGGCGGAAAATGACCGCGACGATGGGCGGACGCCTGCTCACCCCTGGCGAGGTGGCGGCGCTGTTCCGAGTGGACCCCAAGACGGTGACGCGGTGGGCGACCGCGGGGCGGATCGGCTCGATCCGGACCCCGGGCGGGCACCGGCGGTTCCGGGAGTCCGAGGTGAACGAGCTCCTCGCCGAGCTGACCACCGACGCCAGCGAACCGGCGCGCACCGCCTGAACCATCCGGACGTCAGGGCCGTGTCGGGTACGGGAACCACCCCGTCCCCGGCACGGCTTTCGTGCGCTACCGGGTCGGCTTCAGGCCCATCACACGGCCGGACCGGTTAACCTCGGGGGACAGGCAGCCATACGGAAGGATCCGGCATGCTCGCTCTGCTCGCGGCGGTCGGCGCGCTGGTCGTCGCCCTGCTCCTGTGGCGGTCGTTCGCCGGCCAGCGAGTCGGGGTGCCCTCGGCTCCGCGCCGCGCCCCCCTCGCCCCGGACGACGACCCCGACTTCCTGCGCCAGCTGGCCGAACAGCAGCGCAAACGCCGGGACGAAGACGGCTGACCCGCCCTTTACCTTCACCGGCCCCAGCCCCGCGCGTCCCGGCACGCCCGTGCCCGGAGCCGGAACCCGCGTGTCCGGGCCCGTCACCCGCGTGATCCGAGCCGGATCTCGCGTGATTGAAGCCGGAACTCACGAGATCCGGCTCCAATCACGCCGGTTCCGGCTCCAATCACGCCGGTTCCGGGCTTGATCACGTGAGTTACGGCACTGGTGAGGGGTCAGCGGTAGCCCTGTGAGAGCGGGGTGGCGAAGCCGTCGGCGACGGTCGCTGCCAGGTCGAGGAGTGCGAGGCGGGTGTCGCCCGACAGGCGGTCCAGCTCGATCTCCGCGCCCTCCTCCAGGTGCGGGTCGAACGGGACCTTGCACACCGCGCGGACCTTCGCGCCGAAGTGGGCCGACAACTTGTCGAGGTCGACGGAGCCGCCCTTGGGGCGGACCGAGTTGATCACCGCCACCGAGCGTTTGACCAGCTCGCCGTAGCCGTGGGCCTCGAGCCAGTCCAGGGTCGCCGAGGCGCTGCGGGCGCCGTCGACCGAGCCGGACGAGACCACGACCAGCGCGTCCGCCACGTCCAGGACGCCCTTCATCGCCGAGTGCATCAAGCCCGTCCCGCAGTCGGTGAGCACGATGTTGTAGAAGTGCTCCAGCAGGTTGACCGTGCGCCGGTAGTCGTCCTCGGAGAACGCCTCCGACACGGCCGGGTCCTGCTCGCTCGCCAGGATCTCCAGCCGGCTCGAGCCCTGCGAGGTGTACGACCGGACGTCGCTGTAGCGCGTGATGCGAGCCGCATCACGCAGCAGGTGGCGGACCGTCGCCGTCGTCTCCAGGGGGATCTTCTGCGACAGCGTGCCGCGGTCCGGGTTGGCGTCCACCGCCACCACGCGGTCACCGCGCAGGGAGGCGAACGTCGAGCCCAGCGTCGTCGTCACCGTGGTCTTGCCGACGCCGCCCTTGAGCGACAGCATCGCGATCTTGTAGCACCCGCGCAGCGGCTGGTTGACGCGGGCGATGAGCTCACGGCGGCGGGTGTCCGCCGGGCTCTCCCCCGGGTTGACCAGCTTCCCGGTGCCGACGTAGACCGCCTTGCGCCAGCCCGACTGCGGCGGCCGCCGGGTCTGCTTGACCAGGTGCGCGGTCGACAGGTCGTGGCCGTGGCCCGGGCCGGGCTGGGGCGCCGCGTGCCGGCCGCCCTGGGGCTGCGGCAGGCCGGACGGCTGCTGCGGCGGGTACTGGGCGTTGGCCTGGTACTGCTGCGCCGGGTCGCCGTACTGCGGCTGCAGCGGCGGGAGGTTCTGGTCGTAGCCGTAGGGCATCTGGTGCGGCCCCGACACGGCCGGATTCGGCACCTGGTGCGGGCCCGAAACCGCCGGGTTGGGCGGCGGCGCGACGGCCTGCGTCGGCTGCACGTCGAACGCCCCCGACGTCTCGGGGTGCGGGTGCGAGTCCGTCCGGTCGTCGGAGAACAGGCCGGGCTGCGGTGCCGCAGCGGCCTGTTCGGGGTGGCCAGGAGCCGATTCTTCGCTGGGTCCGGTCACCGGTGAAAACCTCCGCGCACTCCGCCTGACACACAGTCCCCCGGTGTCGACGGTAGTCGGCGGACGCGCGGGATGCTCAGCCCACCCCGGCGTAGGAGTGCAGGCCGACCGAGACGAGGTTCACGAAGAACAGGTTGAAGATCATCGCGGCGAACCCGACGATGTTGATGATCGCGGCCCGCGCGCCGCGCCAGCCCGCGGTCGCCCGCGAGTGCAGGTAGGCCGCGTAGACGACCCAGGCGATGAACGCGCAGGTCTCCTTCGGGTCCCAGCCCCAGAACCGGCCCCACGCCGACTCCGCCCAGACCGCGCCGCAGAGCACGCCGAAGGTGAACACCGGGAAGGCGAAGATGGTGGTCCGGTAGGCGATCCGGTCGAGGACGTCGGCCGCGGGCAGCTTCGGGGCGAACCGGGCGAACTTGGTGTTGTCCTTGTCGTGGGCCGCGCGGAACAGGTACAGCACGCTCGCGACGCCCGGGACCAGGAACACGCCGGAGCCGATGATGGCCGCCGCGACGTGGATGACCAGCCAGTACGACTGCAGCGCGGGCTGCACCGGCGCCGCGGTCGTGTACAGCAGCGTGCCGTTGATGAACATCAGGATCACGACGGGCAGCAGCAGGAAGCCGGTGAGGTGCCGGACCGGGAACTTCCACAGCACGATCAGCCAGGTCAGCACCGTGATGAAGGTGACGGCCATGCCGTACTCGTACATGTTGCCCCACGGCGCGCGGTGCACGGCGAGGCCGCGCAGCACGATCGCCGTCAGCTGCAGCAGCGCGCCGAGCACGAGCAGCGCCGCGCCCATCCGGCCGATCCGCTCCGGGCGGCCGACCTCGCGCTGCGCGGCGGGGATCTCCTCGACCGGCGGGCCACCGGCGCCGACGAGCTCGCGCGCCCGCAGCTTGGCGCGCTCGGTGGCGAGCCGTCCCTTGGCGCCGAAGCCCTGCTCGACCAGGGTGAACATCAGCGCGACGACGTAGATCGCCGCGGCGGTGGTGTACAGCCAGTCGCTGTAGGTCGACAGCGTCTCGTTGATCGGCATGCCTCAGCCCTTCTGCCCACTGATCAGGCGTTCGCTGACCCGGTGGAACTCTTCGCCGTACCCGGCCTGGTCGGTGCGGGCCAGCCCGGCGACCTCGATCACGGTACCCGGCTCGTCCTCGGTTCCCGGCTTCACCCGCACCCACAGCCGGCGGCGCTTGACCAGCAGCGACGCGCCGAGGCCGACGAACATCGCGATGGCGAAGCCGAGCACGAACCCCTGGGTGGGGTCGTGCGAGATCTGCAGCGAGACCCACTGGCCGACGCCGTCGAAGCGGATCTTCGTGCCGTCGTCGAGCTTGAGCTCCTCGCCGACCTTCAGGTTCTGCCGGGCGACCTTCTTCAGCCTGCCGTCGTCGACGAGCGACTGGTCGACCGAGAAGACGGACTGCCCGCGCCCGGCGTCGAGGCCCAGGTCACCGCGCAGGACGTCGACGGCGACGGCCGGGTCGTTCGCCTCCGGCGCCGACGACGTCAGGACGCTGCCGTGCAGGAACGCGGTCGGGGCGAACAGGCCGGTGATGGCCAGCTGCCGGGTCCGCCGCTGGACCTCGTCGGTGATGCCGGGCTGGTCGAACTTCGTCGCGCCCTCGGCGAGCATGGTGCCCGGGTCGACGGTGCGCCACTGGGTGTTCTGGGTGCGCTGCGAGCCGTCCGGGAAGGTGACGGTGAACTTCGGCGAGTAGCCGTGCCCGAGCAGGTAGACGCGGTCGCCGGCGGTGCGCAGCGGCGAGTTGACCTCGAGGCCGTACGGGCGCCAGGTGCCCGTGTCCAGGTCCGCGCCGGACTGGTACTCGATGTTCGAGTGGTAGTAGTCCGGCTGGCCGGCGTCGGTGTAGCGGGCGGTGAAGTCGTTGACCTTCACGCAGAACGGGTTGAGGTCGGTGCCGTCGACGTCCAGGCCGGCGTTGAACGAGTCGTAGTTGTAGATGCCGGCGTTGCAGAAGGTGCTGCCGTCGGCCTGGACGATGACCTGGCCTTCGTAGCTGTAGAGCTTGCCGAGGGCGAAGAAGACGATCAGCCCGAGCATGCTGAAGTGGAAGAGCAGGTTGCCGGTCTCGCGCAGGAACCCGCGTTCGGCCGAGATGGTCCGGACGCCGCCGGCTTCCTCGCGTTCGACGCGGCGCCAGCCGGAGAGCTGTTTGTGGGCGGCGGCGACCTCGGCGGCGACGTCGGTCTTGCCCCGGCCGAGCCGGTAGTGCGGCATCCGGGCCAGGTTGCGCGGAGTCAGCACGGGCTTGGCGCGCATCGCCTTGACGTACTCGAAGCTGCGCGGGGTCAGGCAGCCGACGAGCGAAACCATCAGCAGCAGGTAGATGGCCGAGAACCAGATGCTGGAGTAGACGTCGTAGAACTCGAACTTGTCGAGCAGCGTCCCCCACCAGCCGTGCGCGGCGATGTAGTCGTCGACCTTGGGCGCGTTGAGCTTCCGCTGCGGCAGGAGCGCACCCGGCAGGGCGGCCAGGGCCAGGAGGAACAGCAGGACGAGCGCGGTCCGCATGGACGTCAGGCCCCGCCAGGTGTTGCGCAGGAAGGCGAAGGTGCGCTTGGCGGGCGTGGGGTGCGGCGTCTTGGGGGGTGCTTCGGTCGTCGTCACAGGGGCAGCCTCAGGTCGAGGGCGAGTTCGTTGCGGAGCCAGCCCATCAGATCCCCCCAGACGCCGGTGACCAGCAGGACGCCGACGATCAGCAGCAGCACCCCGCCGACGATCTGCACCTGACGGCCGTGCCGCCGCACCCAGTCGGTGGCCCGCACGGCCCACCGGGCACCGAGCGCGATGAGCAGGAACGGCAGCCCCAGACCCAGGCAGTAGACGGCGATCAGCAGGTACCCGCGCGCCGCGGCCCCGCCGGTGGCGCTGGCCAGGGTGGTGACGGCGGACAGCGTCGGCCCGATGCAGGGCGTCCAGCCGAGGCCGAAGATGGCGCCGAGCAGCGGCGCGCCCCAGACGCCGCCGCGCGGGACGTGGTGCGAGCGCACCTCGCGCTGCAGGCGGGGGATCCAGCCGAGGAAGACGAAGGCCATGGCGATGGTGAGGACGCCGCCGATGCGCTGGAGCAGGTCCTGGTTGAGGGTGAGGGTCGCGGTCAGCCAGACGAGCGTGCCGAGGGTGGCGACGAACACGACGGTGAACCCGAGGACGAAGAGCAGGGCGGCCCCGACGACGGCCCACCGCCCGTTCTTGCGCGCTTCATCGGCCTTGACGGCGGGAGCATCGGCCCCGACGAGGGCGGCGAGGTAGGCGAGGTACCCCGGAACGAGCGGCACGACGCACGGCGAGGCGAACGAGATGGCCCCGGCGAGCAGCGCAACACCCGCGGCGAGCAGCAGCGGCCCGGAGATCGCCAGCTCGGTCACGGAGTTCACCCCGTTGAGGGTAGGCAGTGAGGTCCTGGTGAGAACGCCGGGGCCGCTTCACAGGACCTCGGTCACAGCAGATCAGGACCTTCGTCCCGGCCGGCTTCGGGCCTCGGGCGCTCGCCCGCTCAGGCTTCCGCGGTCAGCCGCTGGGTCACCGGGAGCAGGTCCTGGGCCAGCACCGGCCGCAGGAACACCGCCGCCACGCGGTGCTGTTTGTCCAGGATGATCGTCGACGGGATGATGTTCCTCGGGTAGCCGCTCAGCTTGAGCAGCACGCGGCCGTCCGGGTCGTAGATCGACGGGTACGTCAGCTTGCGGTCCCGCACGAAGTCCTGGGCCACCTCGCGGGACGGGTCGCGGACGTCGATGCCCACCACCTGGACGCCCTGCTTGGCCAGCGATTCCATCTCGGGCGCCTCCGTGCGGCACGGCCCGCACCACTGGCCCCACAGGTTCAGCACCACGACCTTGCCGCCGTAGTCCGCCAGCGACAGCTGCTTGCCCTCGTTCATCAGGTCTTCGCCGGCCAGGACCGGGGCCGTCTGGCGCTGGGCGACGTCGTAGGTGATGTCGACCTTGCCGCCCGGGGAGACGAAGCTGAAGCTGCTGCCCTGGACCACCGCGTCCTTGCCCGTGCTGCAGCCGGCCAGCGCGAGCGCCGCGACCAGGCCGACGACCAGCCGTTTCATGCCCCGGTCACCTTCGGGTCGGTCGCGCCCGCGGGCTCGCTGTAGACGATCTCGCGCAGCTCGTCGCCCTCGAACACCAGCGACGTCAGGGACGCCAGCGAGCACTGGCGGCGCCGCGGGTCGTGCCACAGGCGCTTGCCCTCGAGGAACCGCCGCAACGTCCAGATCGGCAGCTGGTGCGACACGCACAGCGCCTCGTGCCCGTCCGCCGCCTCCCGGGCCCGGTGGACCGCGCCGAGCATCCGGTGCGCGATCTCGAGGTACGGCTCGCCCCACGACGGCTTGAACGGGTTGACCAGTTTCGGCCAGTGCTTCGGCTCCCGCAGCGCGCCGTCGCCGACCGCCACCTGCAGGCCCTCGAACTGGTTGCCCGCCTCGATCAGCCCGTCGTCGGTCGCGATGTCGAGCCGGTGCGCGGCGGCGATCGGGGCCGCCGTCTCCTGCGCCCGCTGCAACGGCGACGCGACGACGTGCACGAGGTCGTGCCCCGCGACGGCCTCGGCGACCGTCAGCGCCTGCCGCTGCCCCCGCTCCGAGAGCCGGTAGCCCGGCAGACGGCCGTACAGGATCTTCGTCGGGTTGTGCACTTCGCCGTGCCGCAGCATGTGGACGACGGTGGTCACTGGACGGCCCCAGCCGCCGCGCGCGCCGCCGCGGGCAGAGCCGCTTCGATCACCGAGAACGCTTCGTCGTCCATCGCCGCGTTGACGAACCAGGCCTCGTACGCGCTCGGCGGCGCGTACACGCCTCCGTCGAGCAACGCGTGGAAGAACGGCGGGAAGCGCCACGTCTCGGACGCCTGCGCGCCGACGTAGTCGCGGACCGGCTCCTCCCCGAAGAACACGCTCACCAGGTTGCCCGCGTACTGGACGTTGTGCGCAACCCCGGCTTCGCTCAGCGCGGCGTGGAAGAGGTTGCCGAGGCGCTTGGCGTTGGCGTCGAGAGCCGCGTACACGGCGTGGTCGGCCGCGCGCAGCGTCGCGAGGCCCGTGGCCACCGCGACCGGGTTCCCGGACAGCGTCCCGGCCTGGTAGACCGGCCCGCCCGGGGCGAGCTTGGCCATCACGTCGGCGCGGCCGCCGAAGGCCGCCGCCGGCAGCCCGCCGGACATCACCTTGCCGAACGTGTAGAGGTCGCCGGCCACCCCTTCGAGGCCGAACCAGCCCGCGTGCGAGACGCGGAACCCGGTCATCACCTCGTCCATGATCAGCAGCGCGCCGTGCTCGTGGGCCAGCTCGCGCAGCCCCGCGTTGAAGCCGTCGGCGGGCGCCACCGCGCCCATGTTCCCGGCCGCCGCCTCGGTGATCACCGCGGCGATCTCGCCCGGGTTGTCCTCAAAGGACTTCCGGACGGCGTCGAGGTCGTTGTAGGGCAGTACCAGCGTGTCCGCCGCCTGCGCCCCGGTGACACCCGGCGACGTCGGCAGCCCGAGCGTCGCGACGCCGGAGCCGGCCTGGGCGAGCAGCGCGTCGACGTGACCGTGGTAACACCCGGCGAACTTCAGGATCTTCGACCGGCCGGTGAACCCGCGGGCCAGCCGGATCGCGCTCATCGTGGCCTCGGTGCCGGAGTTGACCAGCCGGACCTGCTCGACCGGCTCGACCCGGCCGATGATCTCCTCGGCCAGCTCGACCTCGCCGATCGTCGGCGTGCCGAACGAGAGCCCGGACGTCGCCGCCGTGCGCGCCGCCTCGACGACCGCCGGGTGCGCGTGGCCCAGGATCATCGGGCCCCACGAGGACACCAGGTCGACGTACCGGTTGCCGTCGGCGTCCCACAGGTGCGGGCCCTCGCCGCGGACCATGAAGCGCGGGGTCCCGCCGACCGAGTTGAACGCCCGCACCGGCGAGTTCACCCCGCCCGGAATGGCCGTCTTCGCGCGGTCGAACCATGCCTTGGACTGCTCGGTTCCAGTGCTCACCGGTCCAGTGTCCCAAACCCGCATAAGATGGCGGGCAGCCGCCCGGGAGGGGAACAGCCGGTGACCGAACGCGCCCCGCACCGCAATCAGTGGCTGATGCTGGCCGGGTTCGCGGGGGTCGTCGCCGTGGTGGCCGTGGTCGGCGCCCTGGCGGCGACGTCGGCGCGCGAGGTCTACGCGCAGCTCGAGCAGCCGTCGTGGGCCGCGCCCCCGTCCCTGTTCGGTCCGGTGTGGACGGTGCTCTACGGCACCATCGCGGTGGCCGGCTGGCTGTACTGGCGGACCGACGGCGAGACCCGCGGGTTCGCCGCCTACGGCATCGGCCTGCTGTTCAACCTGCTCTGGACACCGCTGTTCTTCGAGAGCGGCGCGGCCCGGGTCGCACTGGCCGACATCGTGCTGCTGGACGTCGTCGTGGTGGTGACGATCGTCCTGTTCGGCCACCGGTCGAAGGCCGCCGCCGCGCTCCTGGTGCCCTACCTCGCCTGGATCCTCTACGCGACGGCGCTCAACGCCGCGATCGTCGTCCTCAACTAGCGCGCGGCCTGCTGGGTGATGGCCTGCGCGGCCACCGTCCCGTCGCTGCCGGCCTGACCCTGGACGACGACCGTCGCACCCGGCTTGAGGTCCGAGAGCTTGCCCTGCTGGGTCACCCCGACCGTGGTCGAGTCCGATGTGGACACCTTGACGTCGTCGCCCTGCGCGGTCTTGACGTACACCGTGGTGCCGTCGACGCGGTCGACCGTGCCGCTGGTGCCGCGGCCGCCCGCGCCGCGGAAGCCACCGCCCTGCTGGCCGGCGCCCGCTTGCTGGCCGGTCCTGGCCTGCGTGCCGCCGGCGGTCCCGCTCGGGCGCGCCGGCGTGGCCGAGCCGAACGCGGCGTGCGTCCAGGCCCCGCCGCCGAACGCGATCGCGAAGGCGACGAGCCCGGCGAGCACCAGCGTGGTGCGGGAGAACGGCTTCGCGGCGCGGCGCATTTCGGCGTTGAGGTCGCCGTCGACGGCCGGGCTGGCGACGATCTGTTCCGCGGTCGGCTCGACGGCGGGGAGGATCGCCGTCGGCTCGTCCCCCGGCGGGGTCGTCGTGTGGGTGGACATGCGAAGACTCCTTATTCGTGACGCAGGGCGTCGATGGGCCTCAGCTTGGCGGCCCGGTTCGCCGGGAAGCTGCCGAAGAACAGCCCGATCAGGGCGGATACCGCGAACGCGAGCAGGATCGACGAGGGCACCACGACGGGTTTGATCCCGGAGATGGTGAACCGGCTGCCGATCAGCCCGATCGCGACGCCGAGCAGCCCGCCGAACAGGCTGAGCATGGTCGCCTCGGCGAGGAACTGACCGAGGATGGCCGCGCGCGGGGCGCCGATGGCCTTCCGGATGCCGATCTCGCGGATCCGCTCGGTGACCGTGACGAGCATGATGTTTGTGACGCCGATCCCGCCGACCAGCAGGGAGATCGCCGCGACGGCGGCCAGCAGCACGGTGAACGTCTCGGTCGCCGACGTCCGGGTCGCGAGCAGCTGTTCGGAGTTCTGGATCTGGTAGTCCGGGGTGCCGCCGAGCCGGATGCCGTGGCGGGCGTTGAGGATGGCGGTGATCTCGGACTGGGCGAGGGAGACGGAGTCGGCGCTGGTGGCCTGGACGGCGATCTGACTGAGGCTGCCGTACCCGGCCAGGGAGTTCTGGACCGCCGAGATCGGCGCGATGGCGACGTCGTCGGCGTTCTGCAGGCCGGTGCTGCCCTTGGCCTGCAGCACCCCGATCACGGTGAACTGGATGCTGTTCAGCAGCACGTTCTTGCCGACCGGGTCGGCCGTCCCGAAGATCGACTCCGCGGTCGTCGGGCCGAGCACGACGACCTTCCGCGCCGCCGTGACGTCCTCGCTGGTGAACAGCTGACCTTGGGCGAGCTCGCGGTTGGTCGTGGTGAAGTACGCCGGTTCGGTGCCGGCGACGCTGGAGATGTCGTAGGACGTCTGCCCGTAGGTCGCGGTCGCCGTCGTGTTGACCACCGGCGAGGCGGCCTTGACGTCGGGGGCGCCGACGGGGTCGACGAGCGCGTGCGCGTCCTGGACGGTGAGCGGCCGCGCGGTCGCGCCCTGGCCGCCGCCGCGGGCCGGGGAGACGTTGACGACGTTGGTGCCGAGGCCCTGGATGCTGGCCGCGATCGCCGCCGACGCGCCGTTGCCCACCGCGACCAGCAGGATCACCGCGGCGACGCCGATGGTGATGCCGAGCGTGGTCAGCGCCGAGCGCAGCTTGTTCGCGGTGAGCCCGCGCACGGCGAACCGCAGGATTTCGAGGAGGTTCACGAGACCGCCCCCACCGCGCGCGTGCCTGTGCTTGATACGTCCGACACGATCAAGCCGTCGTCGACGCGGACCACGCGGTGCGCGTGCTCGGCGACCTCGTCTTCGTGGGTGATGACGACGATCGTGCGGCCGAGGGCGTTGAGCCGGTCGAAGACGCCGAGGACGTCCTCGGTGCTGCGCCGGTCGAGGTTGCCGGTGGGCTCGTCGGCCAGCAGCATCGCCGGGCCGGTGACGAGCGCCCGCGCCACGGCGACGCGCTGGATCTGGCCGCCGGAGAGCTCACTGGGCAGGTGCTTGGCCCGGTCGGACAGCCCGACCATGTCGAGCGCGGCGAGCGCGCGCCGGCGTCGCTCCGAGCGGCGCAGTCCACTGTAGACGAGCGGAAGCTCCACATTGGACAAAGCCGACGTCCGGGGCACCAGGTTGAAGGACTGGAAGATGAAGCCGATCTTCCGGTTGCGCAGCAACGCCAGCTGCCGTTCGTTCAGCTTCCCGACGCCGAACCCGTCCAAGAGGTACCGGCCGGACGTCGGCACGTCGAGGCAGCCCAGCATGTTCAGCAGGGTGGACTTCCCCGAGCCGGACGCGCCCATGATCGCGACGTACTCGCCGGGCCACACGGTGAGGTCGACGCCGCGCAGCGCGTGCACGGCGGTCTCGCCGGCGCCGTAGGTCTTGCGCAGTCCGGAGACCGCGATCACCGGGTTCACCCGCGGCCGCCGAAACCGCCGCCGGCGCCGGTGCCGCGCTGGCCGCCGCCCGGGAACCCGCCGGTCCCGCCGCCGGGGAACCCGCCGGTACCGCCGGTGCGCCCGGCGCCGCCGGTGGTCCCGGTCGAGGCCGTCGCGGTCAGCACGACGTTCTCGCCCTCGGTCAGCCCGGAGGTGATCTGGACGGTCGACTCGCCGCGCAGCCCGACCTGCACCTGGCGCGTGACGTTCTGCCCGTTTTCCTGCACGGTGACGAGGTTGGTGCTGCCGACGGTCTGCACGGCCGCGGCCGGCACGCTGAGCGCGTCGTCCGCCTCGGCGACGGTGATCACCACGCTCGCCGACTGGCCGGGCCGCAGCCCGTCCGGCGGATTGGCCAGAGCCAGCTGCGCGCCGTAGGAGACGACGCTGCCGCTGGTGGTCGGGGTCAGGTTGATGCTCGACACGGTGGCCTGGATCGGCTTGTCCGGCAGCGCGTTGAGCGTCACCGTGGCCTTCTGGCCCGCCTTGACCTTGCTGACGTCGATCTCCGCGACGGAGGTGTTGACGACCAGGCCGGTCAGGTTCGTGATGGTGATGAACCCGGAGCTGCTGCCGGACGACGAAGACGCGGCGGAGCTGGAGTTCGACGAGCCTTGACCGCCCTGGCCGCTGCCGCTGCTGCTCGACGACTGCGCCGTCGCCGTGGAGCCGCTGGAGGACTGCTGCCCGACGGTGCCGTTGACCGCGGTGACCGTGCCGGCGCCGGGCGCGTACAGCACGGTGTTGTCGAGCGCCTGCTGGGCGGTTTGGACGTCCAGCTCGGCCTGGTCGAGCTTCGCCTGCGCGGAGGTGACGTTGTTGGCCGCGCTGGTCTGGGCGTTCTGGCTGTTCTGCCCGGTGGCCGGCGTGGCTTCGGCGGTTTCCGCGGTGTCCAGGCCGTCCTGCGCGACGGCGAGGTTCGCCTTCGCGACCTGAAGCTGCTTCGACGCCTGGGTGCTGTCGACGGTGGCGAGCTTCTGCCCGGCGCTGACGACGTCACCGACCTTGACGTCGATCGAGGTGACCTTGCCGGCCGTCGCGAAGTTCGCCGCGCCGGTGTAGCTGCTGGCGAGCGTCCCGGCGGCGGAGACGGTCTCGGTGACCGTCGCCCGGCGGACCGGGGTGCTGCGCGACTGCGCCTGCGCCGAGCTCGGTTCGGGGCTGAATGCCTGGTATATCCCGAATCCCGCCCCGGCCAGCAGTACGACCAGAGCTCCGTTGATCACCCATGCCTTCGAGGCACGCACGCGCGTCATGCGGCAACTTTGGTGCGGGTGCTTAGCAATTGACTGTTCGTTGCCTGTGCGCGAGCTGTGTATCAGGCCTTCGGCTTGGGGCTCCGGGCACGGATGGCGAGCGCGAGCTGACGCACCGCGTCGACGAGCAGCAGAGCGGCCACGGTCCCGAGCCCGATGGCGGCGGCCAGCAGGCCCCCGAAGTACCGGTGCGACTCGAGCACGGCGCCGTCCTCGGTCCGCGTGACGACGGTGGCGACGCTGTCGTGCCAGCACAGGTAGGCCACCCACCCGGCGAGAACGGCAAGCACGACCTCCACGACGGCGACGAGCGTCCGCCACGGTTTGTGCAGCCTCGCGGGCGGGCCGGCTTCTTCCGGCGGCCAGAGCTCGGCCCCGGTGGGCTGCGGAAGGTCGATCACGAGGTCGATTTTCTCATGCTTCCCGCGGCGTTGCCCGGACGAGCCGGTCCAGCGCGTCCCGCAGGGCCTCGACGTCCTTCGCCCACGCCAGCACCACCGTGCCGTCGGCCAGTTCGACCGGCAGCGAGTCGTACTTCCGCGGCACCGACCAGCCGCCGCCGAGGACCCGCGCGCCCACCGGCGCCCCGACGTCCGTCACTGAGGCCACCTGAGACGCGGGCACCTTCTCCCGGCCCTGGCGCAGCTGCTCGGTCGTCACCTCCAGTGAGAGGAACCGGCGCCGGGCGTACACCCACGGCATCGTGATCACGCACAGCGCGAACCCGACCAGCAGCCAGCCCACCACGTGCACCGGGCCGCCCGTGGCCAGCTCCGCCAGCGCGCCCACCACGGCGAACGCCGGGCCCCAGCCGATCGCCGCCCAGCTCACGCCGGACTCGGCATACAGCCTCACAGCTTCTTGCCGACCTTGGGGAAGTAGCCGCTCACCGACGGCAGGTACAGCAGCACCAGCGCGATCACGAACAGCAGCACCGCGACCAGCGTCAGGTACGTCAGCACCGGCGCGAACGTGAAGATCAGCAGCACCATCACGATCGGCAGCACGGTCAGCACCGTCCGGGCCGAGCGGGTGCCTTCGCGGGCCTTGTACGCGAACAGCAGGAACAGCAGCGTGAACACGATCGACCCGACGAGCAGGAACCACAGCATCGCCGTGACGCCGTCCGCGATCATCTGCGGCGTGATCTTCGGGTCCTTGGTGCCCTCGACGTACCGGTCGATGACCGCGGACTTGCCGGCCATCAGCTGGACGTACCCGAGGATCAGCACCACCCCGCCGGCCAGCCACAACCAGAACGACACGGCCACCGGGCGCGGCGGAGTCGCCTTGGGCGCCTTCTCGCCGGGGAGCACCGGATCTGGCGAGCGGCCCTGCTTGCGCCGTTCGTCGTCGGTCAGACCGGTCAGGTCGTCGTTCTCTGCCACGCGAGGACTCTAACGGGTCAGTCCAGCCAGGCAGCGGCTTCCGCGGCCCAGTAGGTGAGGATCATGTCCGCGCCCGCGCGGCGGATCGACGTCAGCACCTCGAGAACCGTCCGCTCGCGGTCGAGCCAGCCGTTCGCCGCGGCGGCCTCGACCATCGCGTACTCGCCCGAGATGTTGTACGCCGCCACCGGGACCGGGGAGATGTCCGCCGCCGCCTTGATCACGTCCAGGTAGGCCAGCGCCGGCTTGACCATGATCATGTCCGCGCCCTCGGCGAGGTCCAGCTCGATCTCGCGCAGCGCCTCGCGGCCGTTGCCCGGGTCCTGCTGGTAGGTCTTGCGGTCGCCCTTGAGCTGCGAGTCGACGGCCTCGCGGAAGGGGCCGTAGAACGCGCTGGCGTACTTCGCGGAGTAGGCGAGGATCGCCGTGTCCTTGTGGCCGACCTCGTCGAGCGCCCGGCGGATGACGCCGATCTGGCCGTCCATCATCCCGGACGGCCCGAGCACGTGCGCCCCGGCTTCGACCTGCGCGATCGCCATCTGGGCGTAGATCCGCAGGGTGGCGTCGTTGTCGACCCCGCCGTCGGCGTCCAGGACGCCGCAGTGGCCGTGGTCGGTGAACTCGTCGAGGCAGGTGTCGGCCATCAGCACGGTGGCGTCGCCCAGCTCGTGGCGCAGGTCGCGCAGGGCGACGTTGAGGATGCCCTTCTCGTCGACCGCGCCGGAGCCTTCGGCGTCGCGCGTGGCCGGGATGCCGAACAGCATGAGCCCGCCGACCCCGGCGTTGACCGCGTCGACGGCGGCCTTCCGCAGCGTGTCGCGCGTGTGCTGGACGACGCCGGGCATGCTCGAGATCGGCCGCGGCGCGTCGATCCCCTCGGCGACGAACATCGGGAGGATCAGCTGGCGTGGCCGCAGTGTCGTTTCGCCCACCAGCCTGCGCATGGCCGGAGTGGTGCGAAGCCTGCGGGGACGATGCTCGGGGAACACCCTTACCAAGTTACTCCCGCGGCTTTTGCCGGAGTTCCGCAAGGGTGCTGAGCGGTCTTCCGCTGCGCCGAACGCACGAGTCCCGACCGGCCGCGCCAAAGCGCCCCAATGTGGCGTTGGTTGCGTCCGACGCACCCAATGTGGCGGGGGGGGGGGGGGGGGGGCCGCGCCCCCCCCCCCCGGGGGGGGGGGGGGGGGGGCTGAGGGGTTTCGCGGTAGCGGGGGCCGGACCACACCCGCACGGGACACAA